>JAJISH010000131.1 GCA_022848825.1 Thermoplasmatota archaeon | reverse complement strand
GTACGGGCTCACGGGGATTCGAACCCCGGTCACAGGCTCCGAAGGCCTGCAGGATAATCCAGACTACCCTATGAGCCCAACTCTGAAAACATACCGCTGATAGTTATTCCTTTTGGTGAAGAAGACGGGAGCGGATAGCATCCGACTACTCTTCCAGGATTCCCGCATAATCCTTGGCGGACATGAGGTTCTCGAGTTCCGCGGGCCCATCCAGTTCGATTACCGCGATCCAGCCGTCGCCATAGGGTGCCTTGTTGATAGTCTCGGGGCTCTCTTCGAGAACGGTGTTGTACTCGACTATCCTTCCGGCGAGAGGAGCGTATATCTCCGACACCGCCTTCACGGATTCAACGACGGCGATCTCGTCTCCAGCGTCCACATGCTCACCCGCTCGGGTCATCTCCACGTAGACTATGTCCGTGAGCTCGCTCTGCGCGAAATCCGTGATCCCGACGACAACTCTGGTACCTTCCAGACGGGCCCATTCGTGGTTCTTGGTGTATCTCAGATCCTTGGGAATCTCCGCCATTGCTCTCACCGGTTACGAAGGGATTGTGGCCATTTCATATATTGATTTCGCATTGCGGCGGCGCTCTACTCACCGCGGACCGGGCCTTCCCCAGAGGGCGAGCTGCCCCTCATCCGCTCCAATCCTACCTCGATTCTACCCCTGAAATCCTATAAGCATCCCATAAGAATCCTATATCCATCCTATATCCATCCTATAAGCATCCCATATACATCCTATAGGAATCCTTGTGGTTTCCTTGTGATATCCTTCTACCGTCTCCGGGGGATTATGTCTTCTTTGCCTGCGCCCGCCTAATCGGAGAAGGCGGGGACAACCGGCTCCATCGGACAAGCTCCTGACGTCCCATAAGGCTTCCCCAACTGACAGATCCGGCCTACTTCCCTCCGTGCAACCATATCTTCCAGTTCAGCATCTTTCTGATGCGGACGACGACGACAATCACCACGAGGAGAACCAGGCCAATGACGAATACGAACGTGCAGAGGACGTCCGCGAATATCATGCCGACCAGGTCCGAGAAGAACTGGACTATGTCAATCGCTGACCACCTCCGCGAAGTAGTTGTCCCTGGACCTATGAAGCTTCCCGACCGCCAGTCCGCTCCGCTCGATGAGCGATCTGAACTCGTCCTCTCGGAACAGGTGGTAGAACCTGTCGATCTTCTTGCCGTCGGACATCGTCCAGGGCACGAGGATGTCACCGTTCGTGGCGGCTTCTGCGAGCTCCTCGAAGCGGGGCTGGTCGAGGGCCCAAACGGAGACTAGTCCCCTGGACCCGCTCTTCAAGGACCGGTTCAGGGATTCGAGGCTCACCAGTCTCTCCGCCTCCGTGGGCAAATGATGTAGCGTCGCGATATAAATGAACCCGCCAAGAACGCCCTCTTCGAGCGGCAGGCGGGAGCTGTCAGCGAGCACGAAGACCACCTTCCCGCCAAGCCCGGCCTGGTCGACGTTCCTTTCAGCGACAGATAGCATCTCGCTGGAGAAGTCGACCGCAAGAACCTTTCCCGCCTTCTCGGCCAGATAGGGGATGTGCCGTCCGTTCCCGCAGCCGATATCCGCCACGAGATCCATGGGTTCCAGGGACCCGACGAAATCCACGACCTCCTGCCAGGGCGACCTCCTCGTGAGGTCAAAGTGCTCCGCTATCTTGTCGAAGACCTCGGCGGTCCTGCCCTTCGATGTGTGGTCGACCATCCGCATAGGCATGGATTCAAGGCTGATTAAGCTTGCCTGAGACAATGTTAAAGGTCGAGGAGATGATGCCGCCTCATGACCCTCGATTTCCCGCCCTTCAAGCTTCTGTACTGGATCCTGGACAACTACGAGAAGGTGAAGTACGACCTCGCCACCAGCAACATGCCGCCCTACGTCCCAGACTTTAGCGGGAAGCTCGAGAAGGCGAACCTCGCCATGGGAAGCCTGACGGGCATCGAGGAGCTGAAGGACGCCATCTCGGACCTGAGCGGGGCGGGTCCCGAGAACATACTGGTCACGAACGGGGCGAGCGAGGCGAACTTCCTTGTCTGCGCTGCCCTGCTCTCTCGCGGGGACGACGTGCTCGTCGAGAGGCCTTTCTACGAGCCGCTCGCGTCCGTTCCCAAGGGCCTCGGCTCCAGCGTCAAGTTCGTGGACAGGAAGCCCATCGACTTCGCGCTCGATCTGGCGACACTGGAGGATTCGGCCACTCCCGCCACGAAGCTCCTGGTGATCACGAACCTGCACAACCCCTCGGGCGCCCAGATACCTGACGATGTCATGAAGGATCTCTCCGAGACCGCCGGGGAGAAGGGCTTCCACGTTCATTGCGATGAGATATTCATGGACTTCGCGCACTCTCCGTCGAGGAACGCTTTCTCCTTTGGCGGGAGGATGATTTCGACCGTGGGCCTCTCGAAGTTCTACGGAACCGGAGGTTTCCGGGTCGGATGGATCCTTGCGGAAGAGGACATCTTGAGGAGATGTCGGCGGGTGAGGGAGCACATGGCGGTGACCTGCTGCAGCTTCGGCGAGCAGGCGGCGGTCGCGGTCCTGCGGGAACGGGAGGAGGTGAAGACGCGCAATCGGAAGATCCTGGAGGGAAACTCCCGCACGGTTGTCGACTGGGCGAGAGAGGAGGGCATTGAGATGACGCCGTGGGCGGGAGCGAATGTCTGCTTCCCCAGGCTCCCGCTCGAGAACACGCTCGACTTCTGTAAGCATCTCCTCGACAGGGAGGTACTCGTCCCGCCAGGGGAGTTCTTCGGTCTCGCGGGACACGTCCGCATAGGGCTCGGCTGCGAGAGTTCGGTCCTGCAGGAAGGTCTGAGAAGGGTATCGGTGGCGTTGAGGGAGTTCCCGGCCTAGTCTGGCTACCTGAAGACCTCGCCCGTCTCCTGCGACCACAGGAGAAGGTCCAGATGCCCCATCGGGATGCCTATCTCCTCCGCGTAGACCCTCATCTTCCCCTCGATCTCCAGGTACTTCTTCCTTGACATGTACGCAGGCATCGTCTCGATGATCCCCGCCAGCTCCAGGTTCTTGAGGATGTGCCTGTCCAGGATGGCCAGGTCCAGACCGAGCCCGATGTTGCGGAGGAAATGCGATGATTCCTTGTAGCCAAGGCCCTTGACGTTCTTCGCGAGCCAGTCACGCAACCCCTCGACATCGAGATGCCCGGTGAGCTTCTTCTTGATCTGGATGCGCCCCCCGCTCGAGAACTGCTCCCTGGCGGTGAGGATGTACCGCGCCTTGTTCCCGCCAAAGCGGACTCCTCTCAGCTCCGAGCGGATGTCGTTCTCGGTGCCGCCGTACAGAGTACCAGTCCTCTTCATCCCGCTGATGGCGCGGTCGCATGTCCTCGCCCTCGACTGGGGTGTGCAGATGCAGAAGCAGAGCTCCGCGAAGACGTCCTCGTCGTCCTGCTCGAGGAACCTCTTGAAGTCATCGATCCGGTCTTCGATTATGACCTTCCTGGAGGAATACGACCTTCTGAGGTCCTTGACCAGCTCAAGACTGCAGGAAGACAAGTGAGTACCGGCCAGATTCAGGCCATCAACGGTATTTAACGATTCTTCAGGAATCCTTCCAAGAGTAAGTCGTTGAGGACCTTTTCTGAGTGTTTGAAAAGGGAAAACATGATAAAGGACAAGTGGATTGTGGGCGACAACACAATGACATCTACCCACGTTGTAACCCCACTCGGTGACAAAGGACTGCTTAAATGCTATCAGGACAGAGTAGTAACAGAAGGATGAGAATCCCCTCATAGGATTCATATCACGATTGTGGAGGTCGATTGCGAGGGATCTAGGAGACAAACGTCATGGATGAACATATCGTTAGGAATCAGGCTCCCGTAGAGGAGCGCGCATGTCCAGAGTGCGGCAGCGACCGCCTTGAGACGGACTATGTACGGAGCGAAGTGGTCTGCTCGGATTGCGGCTTGGTCATAGATGAGAACATCATAGATCATGGTCAGGAATGGACTTCTTATTCGCAGGAGGATTGGGCCAACAACGCCAGGACCGGCCCGCCGATGAGCTATCTCGTGCACGACAAGGGGCTTTCCACGGACATACCACAAGCCAATGTCGATGCGCAGAAGAGACGCCTCAGCATGAAGACGAAGCAGCGGTTCTATCGGATGAGGATGCTGCACAACCGCGTCCGGGCAGGGATCCCCGGCGGGAGGGGTCTGATAGAGGCTCTTAGGGAGCTTGACAGGATCTCCTCGACGCTCGGCCTGCCGCCCACGTTCAAGGAAGAGGCGGCCAGGATATACCGCCGAGCGAGGGAAGCGGGACTCGTCCAGGGAAGGAGCATCCGCGCTGTGATGGGCGCTGCGGTCTACGCGGTGTGCAGGCTCAATGACGTGCCCCGCACGTTCGATGAGATCGCGAAGGCGGCGAACGCAGACACGAAGGCCGTGAAGCGGGCCTACAACGCGGTCTCAAGGAAGCTGAGCATCACCCTGCATCTGACGAGGCCGAAGGATTATCTGGAAAGGTTCGCCAGCAGGCTCGACCTGTCCAGGAAGGCGCGTTCAAAGGCGCTGGAGTACCTGGACGCCGTCCCGGAGCTGGACGTCGTGTCGGGGAAGTCGCCCTTGGGTACGGTGGCGGCCGCGATATACATGGCTGCCGTCGAGGTCGGAGAGCACGTGACCCAGAGGGACATCTCCCAGATCGCTGGCGTCAGCGAGGTCACACTGCGGGCAAGGTGCAAGGAGATCGAGAGAGCTAGGATGGCAGGGTGACCGTCAACCGGCACTTGCCCGTGAGGCCCCCCCTGCACTCGTCCTCTTCGATTTCGCAGTCCACTCCCAGTTTTTCGTCCACGATTGCTTTCACGACGTTCTCTGCGAATATGCAACCCGCGCCCTCAATATGCTTCAGCTTCTCGCATTCGATGAAGTCCTCGAGGCGGATGGTCATGGGGTCCTCGCTGATTATCTCGATCCTGCCGAGGTCGTGACCCTTCCAGAACTCGCTGAGCTCGCCCAGGAGCTCCTTCTTGGTCTTCGACTTCATGGATGCGGCGAGGGCAATCCCCACCTCCCTTCCGAGGGCCTTGAAGATGGGGAGTATGTTCACGCCGAGCAGGTCGAGGTACCTCTTCGTCAATGCCACGAGCGTGTCGGTGATGTTCGCAGACCCTGGGGCGAAGCCCTGATTCCAGATGCTCTCGGCTATCGCCCTCATGGCGCCCACTATGCCCTCGTCGTCCGTCCATATGGCGATGTCGTCCCCGCGGTGGACGACCTCATCGTTTGGAATCGGATGGCACAGCAACAGCTCCTCTGAGTCCTTGACGACGAAGTAGATCGGCAGGTGCATGTCGATCGTCCGGACGTCTATGTGTTCCTCGAGGATCTTCACATCCTCCATGGTTGTCGAGTCGACTGGGAAGGCGTACTTGAGGGTCAGGCCCTCTTTCGACTTCTCCTCGATCCAGGGCAACCTCGCATGAACGAGCCTCGTCGGACTTGCCCAGGAACCGACTGAGATGATCTCCTTCTTCGCCCCGTCGTACATTCTCGACAGGCGCTCCCTGACGTTCCTCCTGCCGTAGATGGCCTCGAACTTGCCCGCCTTGGCCACCTCGACCGTGGGTGTTATGGCGAACTCCAGCGAGAAGTCGTCCACGTTGGTCTCCAGTTCGCTTGCCTCGAGCCTCTTCCTCTCTGCGACCTTCTCGATGTACGCCTCGATGGGCACTGGCACGTACTTGGTCGGCTTCTCGGGGAGTATCTCAACGAGACCTTTCTCGTGAAGTTGGTTCATCGTGGAGTATATCCTTGTCCTCGGAACGCGGGAAAGGGAGGGCAGCTGACTCGCGATCGCCTCCCCCAGGTCGAGCAGGGTAAGGTAGATCCTAGCCTGATATTCCGTGAGACCAAGGTTCTGCATCTTTCTCAGCCTGTCTTCGTTTATGGGCATGCTAATCAATGACGCAACGGTTTCTCCCTTAAATATGTCACTCGGCCCAGTGACAGCGAAAGTTGAAATAACTGGAACGGAGTTATATCCCATACGGAGGTCTCAACGTGAGAGAGAAAATCCTAGACGTACTGGATAAGGAGATCCGTCCTGGCCTTCAAATGGACGGCGGAGACGTGGAGTTCGTGAACTACGATGAGAACAGCGGGGTCGTCTCCGTGAGGCTGAAGGGCGCCTGCGGGACGTGTCCCATGTCCACGCTGACCCTGCAGATAGGGATCGAGAAGGTGCTCAAGGACCGCATCCCAGAGGTGAAGTCCGTAGTCTCCGTCTAGGCGGAGTCCTGTCTTTTTCTGATCGCTGCTGGAAGCTCGACGACGCGGGGGCTGTACACCCTGGAAAAGGGCTAGCCGAGTTGTACGAAATCTTCCTTGGGGGCCCCGCAAACGGGGCATAACCAGTCAGCCGGAAGGTCCTCAAAGGACGTTCCTGACGCGATTCCTGATTCGACATCCCCGGTTTCTGGGTCGTAGATGTAACCACATACTGTGCATTCCCACTTGACCATCACACCACCTACATCTTAATGAATCTGTCCTTTGGCGCGTTGCAGAGAGGACACCGGTCCGGGGGCTCGCCCTCCATGGTGTAACCGCACACTGGGCAGATATGGTATTCCTTTCTCTCGAAGTCCTTGCCCGCCTTCATCGCTTCCAGGGCTTCAGAGTAGAGCCCCTCGTGGACCTTCTCCGCGGCCAATGCCCAGGTGAAGGACCTTCCCGCCAACTTGTTCTCCTCGATGTTGGCCTGCTCGATGAAGTCGGGATACATCTCAACGGCCTCGTGCCTCTCGCCCATCATGGCCTCATGGAGGTTCTCCTCTGTGGTCCCGATGCCGCCAATTGCCTTCAGATGGTTCAACGCGTGGTAGGTCTCGGACTCGGCGGCGACGCGGAACAGCCTAGCAACCTCGGGAAAGCCCTCCTTTTCGGCCTTCGAGGCAAAGGCCAGATACCTCCTGTTGGCCTGTGATTCGCCCGCGAATGCGTCCTTCAGATTCTGGTCTGTCTCACTCATGCAATCACCACAGCGTTCGCAGACGGAAGAACAAATACAAGTACGTTTGCAAACATTGTGGCGTCGAGATGAACCCCCGAGCGTACTTCTCGCTCACCAAGCCAGCGATCGTGGCGCTGCTCCTCTTCACATCGGTCGCGATGATGCTCACCGCCCATTTCGTGGAGGAGGCTGACCCCGGTGTCGCGATATGGATCCTCGCGATCCTCTCCGTGCACCTGACGACATCCGGTACCAATGCGGTCACGTGCTACATAGACAGGGACGTCGACAGGGCAATGGAGAGGACCCAGAAGAGGCCGATCCCGAGGGACCAGATCCGTCCGGACAGGCGGGCGGCGCTCTTTGGCGGGACGCTCGTCGTCGCAGGTCTCGTGCTCGCGGTGCCCGTGGGTCTCCTGTTCCTCTTCATCGGGATCCTCGGGGTCGTCGATACGGTCGTCGTCTACAGCGCGGGGCTGAAGAGAAGAACCTCTTGGAACGTCATCTTGGGCGGGTTCGGCGGCGGTCTCCCGGCCCTCGGCGGATGGGTCGCCATCACGGGGTCTGTGGATTTCATCCCGCTCATGGCGTTCTCCCTCGTCGTTGCATGGACCCCTGGCCACATATGGAGCCTGGCGCTCCTCTACAAGGATGATTACTCAAAGGCGAGAATCCCCATGCTCCCGGTGGTCACGTCCGAGAGGAGGGCGCTCAGGTGCATCGCCTCGACCGCCCTGATCATGTTCGGCATCTCCCTGTCCCTGGCCTACTTCGGCGGGCTCGGTCTGGTTTACACGGCCTCTGCCGTCCTCCTCGGCATCCCCGCCCTGGCGCTCGGCTTCCTTCTTGTGGCAAGGCCGACGGAAAGAAACGCGAAGCTGCTCTTCAAGTTCTCGAGCCCTTACCTCTTCCTGCTCTTTCTGGCGATGGTAATCGGGGCTTTGCTCTAGGGGAACCTATCCCACTTAAGAAGCTCCCTTATGGTGTTCCTTGCCATTTTCGGGTTCTCCTTGAGCCTCCTCATGCTGTAGGGATACCAGTC
>JAJISH010000130.1 GCA_022848825.1 Thermoplasmatota archaeon | reverse complement strand
CACCTGCTGACCATCCGGTCGCCCCACAAGTTGCTCCTGGGCAAGAGGTCCACGAGAGGTCTGGGGGCCGGAGCGCTGCCGCAGATAGGCGAGGAAGCCGCCCGCGAGAGCGAGGAGGAGCTGCGAGGCATGCTCCAAGGGGCGGACATGGTCTTCGTCACGTGTGGTCTCGGAGGCGGCACGGGCACGGGCGCAACACCCTACATTGCGAGCCTGGCCAAGGAGGTCGGGGCGCTCACGATCGCGATATGCACTCTTCCGTTCAGGGCAGAAGGCACGATCAGAATGGAGAACGCGGAGTACGGGCTCGAGAAGCTGAGGAACTACGCTGACACGGTGATAGTGATCCCGAACGACAAGCTTATCGAGCTGGTCCCGAGACTGGCGCTCAACGCTGCCTTCAAGGTGGCCGACGAGGTTCTGATGCGGTCGATCAAGGGAATCACCGAGGTCATCACGAAACCCGGCCTGGTCAATCTCGATTTCAACGACATAAGGACGATCATGAAGGGCGGCGGTGTGGCGATGATCGGCCTCGGTGAGGGCGACTCCGACAACCGGGCCGAGGAAGCCGTCGAGGAAGCAATAAACTCTCCTCTGATCGATGTCGACATAAGCGATGCCTCGGGCGCGCTGGTCAACGTCACCGGCGGTACAAGCATGACCGTCAGCGAAGCGGAAAAGGTCGCCGAGATAGTTCAGAGCAGGATCAGCCGGAACGCACGAATCATCTGGGGAGCCGCGGTGGAACCGTCCCTGGAGCACCTCATGCGGGTCATGGTGATTCTGACGGGCGTGAAGTCCAGACAGATTCTGGGCCGAGAAGAGGTCCGAAAAGCTGAAGTAGGCGGTATTGACTTAATCAAGTAGTTCGGTGCGACCAATGGACATCGTTGACAAGTCATGGGACATACAGAGGAAGATTGAGGAGAAGGCCAAGAGGATCGGCAGGGGGAAGTACGGCAGGATCCTGAGGATGGCTCGAAAACCGACGACGGACGAGTACATCAGGGTTCTTCAAATCACGGGTCTCGGCATACTCCTGATCGGTGCGGTGGGCTTTCTCATATTCCTCATCATGGTAGAGCTTCCAAAGATGTTTGCATAGCCAGGGGGATTGATCCAGTGGGAGTTTTTGAAGAAGAGGAAGGGGAAGAAGAGGAAGGGGAAGAAGAGGAACCCGAGGAACGTCCCGAGCGGTTCGGAATCGCACTCACGTGCGAGGATCTGATGCGCGTCGTGACATCGGGATCGTCCAACGACTTCGAGATGACGCTGGAGAACCTCGGGGACGCCGAGGACACCGTTCAGATCAAGCTCGACCTCATGTATGCCGAGGAGGAGGAAGGAGAGCACTCTGAGTGGACCGTCAAGGTCGAGGGACTCTTCAGGAACTTGTGGGACATCACGCTGACCGAGCTGACCGAAAGGGAGATCGAGACGGGCTCGCACGAGAAGAAGGAGTTCACGTTGAACGTGGTCGCCCCGAGGGGACCGAAATACGGTGACCGTCTGAACGTGGTGGTCACTGCTACATCAAGAGGAGATCCGGCTCTTTCCGACATGAAAACGATATCCACTACCGTCAGGCAGATGGTGATGGCCGTCAAGACCTCCATAGGCCATGAGAAGAGCGTCGCGGACTCCATCGCGGCGAGGGCGAAGTCCCCGAAGACCGGGGTGTTCTCCGTCCTATCGCCGACGACCCTCAGGGGCTACGTGCTCGTTGAGACGATGAACCCTGACAGGCTCGAGGAGATCGTGAAGGGCATCCGGAGGGCCCGGGGCATTGTGAAAGGGGACACGTCGTTCTCCGAGATCGATCATTTCCTGGCGCCCAAACCGCTCGTGTCCGGGATTATCGAAGGCGACATCGTCGAGCTCATCGCGGGACCGTTCAAGGGCGAGAAGGCCAGGGTCCAACAGATCGATGAGGGTAAGGAAGAGATCACGGTCGAACTCTTCGAAGCCGTCGTTCCGATACCGGTCACGGTGAGGGGAGACAGCGTACGGGTCATCCAGAAGGAAGAGAGGGAGGAGTGATATTGGCCGAGGTTCTCAAGGTTCTCGTTGATGGAGGAAAGGCTTCCGCTGGTCCGCCTCTTGGACCGGCTCTTGGTCCCATGGGGGTCAACATCATGGAGGTCATCAACGCCATAAACGAGAAGACGAAGCAGTTCGAGGGGATGAAGGTCCCCGTTACGCTCACAGTCGATGCGTCCACGAAGGACTTCGAAGTGGAAGTGGGAACGCCCCCGACCTCAGCATTGATCCTCAAGGAGCTGGGAGTGGAGAAGGGATCTGGAGACCCGACTCGGACAAAAGTCGGCAACCTGACGATCGAGCAGGTCAAGAAGGTCGCCGACATGAAGAAGTCGTCGATGCTCGGCAAGAAGGAGAAGGAAAGAGTGCTCGAGATCATCGGATCGTGCGTCTCCGTAGGCGTGACCGTGGAAGGGAAGGATCCCAAGGACATGCAGAAGGAGATCAAAGACGGCGTCTTCGACGGAGTGCTCGTGGGCGATTGAGAATCCAAAGACTTATATCGGAGCACTGGATACTCAGCCTCCCACTGTAGGAGGCGAAAGCCGCTGACACTACGGGAGGTCTCTGTTTGGTCGAGAAAGGAACGGTTGAGGCAATAAAGAAGGCAATCGAAACTTCCAAGCAGAGGAATTTTGATGAGAGCGTTGAAATCGCGGTCAATCTCAAGGACGTGGATCTCTCCGTGCCCAAGAACCGGATAGAGGAGGAGATCCTCCTTCCAAAGGGCAGGGGGAGGCAGGTCAGGATAGCGATTTTCGCCACGGGGGAGCTCGCCGTCAAGGCGAAAGGCTCCGCGGACATGATATTCGGGCCCGAGGACATCGAGGACCTGGCGGACGACAAGAGGAGGGCGCGAAAGATCGCGGGGACGATTGATTTCTTCCTCGCGGAAGCCCCGCTCATGCCCACGATAGGCAAGCGCCTTGGGATGATACTGGCAACAAGGGGGAAGATGCCCAGGCCCATGCCGCCAGGCGCAGACCCCAAGCCGATAATCGCGAATATGAAGCGGACCGTGAGGATCAGAACGAAGGACAGGAGAACGTTCCATGCCCCTGTGGGGACGAAGAGCATGTCGCCCGAGGACCTCGCCGACAATCTGGAAGAGATCCTCAAGCGGCTTGTCTCACGCCTCGATAGGGGGAAGGACAACATCGAATCGGCTTATGTGAAGACGACGATGGGACCTTCTGTCAAGATTATGTGAGGTGATGGCTATGGTGGAAGTATCTGAGTGGAAGATCCGGAAAGTCGAGGAACTCACCACCGCGGTCACGGAGAGCCCTGTAGTTGCGATCGCGGACGTCAAGGGCATCCCCGCTCCTCAGCTCCAGCACATTCGCCAGAAACTGAGAGGGAGGGTCAGGATAATGGTCTCCAAGAAGAGCCTGATCCAGCACTCACTGACGAGACTCTCGGATAGCAGAGAGGGCATCGAGCAGCTCGTGGACAGCTTGGACGGGCAAGTGGCATTCGTGCTGACGGACCTCAATCCCTTCAAGCTCTTCAAGGAGATGGAGTCCACGAAGACGAAGGCGCCCGCCAGGGGCGGAGAAGTCAGCCCCGAGGACATTCTCGTCAAAGAGGGTGACACGCCCTTCAAGCCAGGACCGATCATGAGCGAGCTCCAGAGAGCAGGACTGCCCGCCTCGATCGAGAGAGGCAAGGTGGTCATAAAGAAGGACACGGTCCTCGTGAAGGAAGGGGAGAAGATACCCAAACAAGTGGCTCAGGTCCTCACCCGCCTCGAGATCTATCCCATCATCGTGGGACTGAACCTGACGGGAGTCTATGAGAACGGCCTGATCTTCTCGCCAGAGGACCTCAGGATCGATGACGTCGAGTTCATGTCACGCCTGTCCGACGCAATTGTCGCGACGATGAACCTGGCGATGTTCATACACTACGTCACGGATCGGACCGTCGAGCCCCTCATAGTGCAGGCGGAGCAGAGAGCGCTGAACGTGGCCATGGCATCTGGAATCCTGACGAAGAAGACGGCGGAGCTTCTGTTGCAGAAGGCTCACGGGCAGATGCTCAGTCTATCCTCGCAGATCCCTGACGCTCTCGACGATGAGCTCACGGAGAAGCTCACGCCAGGGAAGAAGCGTGAACCTGAAGAGAAGCCCGACGAGAAGAAGGAAGAAGAGGAAGTCTCCGAGGAAGAGACCGCGTCGGATCCCGGAGCGCAATCAGAATGAGAATCACGGAGGTGAACTAATGGAATATGTGTACTCGGCAATGCTCCTCCACTCGGCAGGAAAGGAGATATCGGAAGACAATGTCGAAAAGGTCCTCAAGGCGGCAGGTGTCAAGCCGGACCCCACAAGGGTGAAAGCTCTGACCGCGTCGCTCGAAGGCGTCGATATCGAAGAGGCAATGTCAACCGCGTTCTCCATCCCCGCCGCTGCTGCACCTGAAGCCGCAGCGCCCGAGGAAGAGGAAAAGAAGGAAAAGAAGGAGAAGAAGGAAGAAGTCAGCGAAGAAGAGGCGGCCGCCGGTCTGGGAGCGTTGTTCGGATAGCCTGGCTCCCTCCAGCCCCAAGCTGCAGTTCCGGCGGGGCCAGGCACGTCGATCCACGCTCAGGAATCGTGATGAGAATGGCCGTCTGAGCCTGAGGGCGATGACGAAGATCTTGAGTGCTGATTTGCAGCTACTTCTTGGACTCCTTCTCCGCCCTCTTCTTTCTTTCCTTGGTCGTGTAGCCAGTAGCCCTGAGAAGGAAGTCGTTGAATCTTTTTATGGTCTCCATCGCAACGTCATCCGGAACGGACGCATCCATTTCCGTGTCGAGAATCAGGTCTTTTCCGTCGATCCAGACGGAGATGTGCTTCAGTGCACCGAAGGACGCGGTGAATCTTCCCTCCTCCTCTGAGCAGTCGCCGAAGCTCTCCGTCACGATTGTGCGGAGATTGTCCGGCTGCAGGTTCTCTTTGTTTCCCCCCTTGATGGGATAATGGCGCATGAGGGGGTAAGAGGAATCCCGCCAAAAAAAGCTATCTGTCGAAGAAGGAGCGAGGGTCAGCCGAGCACTGCATGGGCCCTTGCGCGTCCAGGAGATCGAGCCACTGTTCCCGGCAGTCGCATCCCGGATCTGGTGGACTCGCCGAGTCGTCCAACGAGAACTCGCGGAGGAAATCGATGATCGCCGAATCACACCCGCCGCAGTTGTGGGCACCTCTCCTGCTGCCGGCTCCCGCCGTTGAGACGACGACGCGCGAGCCCGTGTCCCTGCTCCGCTCGACGACATCCAGGACCGTCCACAGCCAGGGAGGTCGATATTCGCCCCTGTTCCATAGGTATTCCACGAGCGTGTTCCTCTGAACATTGACGGGGTTTAGGGAGATGACGTCCGCGAGACCGGACGCCGATCGCGCTGCCGCCGCGGCATCCATCACCGCCTCTTTCTCTGTAAGGAACGGGGGTTTGACCAGAATGTAGGCCCGCGCCCCAATCCCAAGATCCCGGCAGAGCTCGCACGCATTCCTGAAGTCCTCGAAGTCCATCTTCTTGTTGATCGAGCTCCGGAGGACTTCATCGCTCGCCGACTCAAGGCCCATGGCTATCTCGATCCTGTGTGGCTCGGGCAGCCCCTCAAGACGCTCCCTGGAGACGAATTCCGGCCTGCTCTCGATGAGCACCCTATCGGCACGGGCGAGCGCATCGGTGAGCATTCTCTGAGCCGCATCGGTCCCGACCTCGTCATCATCAAGGAAGCTCCCTGATGTGTATATCTTCAGAAACCTCTGTCCAGCATGGCGCTTCATGGCTTCCCCGAACTGCATGAGTATGTCCTCTGAAGGGACGTCCTCGGCGCAGTCGTCAATGTATCCGCACATGGAACACCCGCTCGTTCTGGACCAATAGCAGCCCTTTGTCCGGAGAATGATCACAAGGCACTCTACAGTCTCGCCGTCCAGGACCTCCTGTTCGGTCCATGTCGAGATGAACCTCTCGGGGTCCCTTTTGCCCGGCTTCCTGAGCCGCTTGATGACGTCCTCCAGGGTCATTGTACCCACTCGAATAGGTTGCGGAGGCAAAAATACTTGGCTATTTCGTCTTGGGGCTCGTAGTGGCGACAAGGCCTGCGACGACACCGAACAGAACGAAGACGATGCCGAGGAACAGGAACAGGTCGAACCAGACCGAAGTGAAGACCATGCCGTACAGCGTGACTATCCGGCCAGCGCTCTCATAGAACGAGAATTCAGAGATCATTCCCATGGCGACGAGCAGTGTCAGCAGTCCGGAAACCAGGATGAACATGGCTCCGGTCGCTATCATGGCAATCCCCGCCTTCGCGCTCCCGGATCTCCCCACTGGTACTACCACCGTGGCTGGACGAACTGCCCTGGCCGGGGTCTCCTTTGGAGCGTACTTCGCACAGACGTAGCAGTAGTAACGATCGTGCTTCTCGACGTACGTGAGGTCTTCCCCGCACGTCTGGCACTTCTTTGCCGCCTTCTTCTTCACGATGACTGCTGGCTTCTTGACGGGCAGGTATGACTTGCATGTGGGGCAGTACCATCTGTCATACTTCTCCACGTAAGTGGCTTTGCCATGGCACTTCGGGCATGTGCCCTCCTCGACCGCCACTGCCCTCTTGACCTCCTTCGGTGCATACTTCCCGCATGTATGGCAGTACCATCTGTCGTATTGTGAGTAGTACGTCAGAGCCTCCCCGCACGTCTGGCACTTCTTCACCTTGGCCTCTGCCTTCTTAGCTTCAGGCGCGTACTTCTTGCATGTCGAGCAGAACCACCTCTCGTACTTGGCGATGTACGTCAGAGGTTCCCCGCACGTGGAACATCTCCTGACCCCTGGCTTCTCCTTGGGCGGAGCCTTCGCGATCGCGGGTACGACCTTCTCCTCAACGGGTGGCTTCTCCTCGGGCGGCCGCGGGGCCTCAAACGGCTCTTCCTCCTCGGGAGGGACCTCTGGAACTTCCTCCACGCCCGTCTCCACCAGGATCTCTTCCATCTCTTTTTCGAGGTCCGCCTCTTCTGGAACGATCTCCTCTTCAGGAGCTTCTTCGGCGGGTTCCTCCTCGGCCTCTTCCTCGGCTTCAGGTGGGGTCTCCTCTTCGGGTGGTGCTGGCAGCTTCTCCTCCTCGGGCGGTTCGGGCAGCTCCTTCTCCTCAGGAACCTCTTCCTCGACCTCCTCAGGAGCTTCCTCCTCAGGTGGCTGGACTTCCTCCCGCTCCTCTATGCAGACAAGGAGTCTGTCCTGGAGGTCCTTCTTCTTCCCGCCGACCTTCAGCCCGTAGGCCCTGCAGAGCGCTACAAGGTCGTCGCGCTTCGAAGCCTTCACGGTTTCCTCTGTCAGCTCTGGCCTATCCTCTTCCTCGGGCTCTTCCAGCTCTTCTTCCGGCGTCTCTTCCACCTCCTCTTTGGGCGCGTAGGACTGGCAGTTGAAGCAGTACCATCTGTCGTACTGGGACACGTACGTCAGGTACTTGTCGCACTCCGGGCACTTCCTCTCCTCATCGCTCATCTCTATCCCCTTCGGCGCGTAGGTTTCGCACTCATAGCAGTAGTACCTTTCATGCTCAGCGATATATGACAGTTGTCTCTCGCACTCAGGACAGGCGATCTCCTTCATATCCCCGCCACAAATCGCGCATTTCTCAGCGTCATCTGGCAAGGACGCACCACACCTGGGGCAGTCCACCATTATATCACGCTTCGACGATAATAGCAGGCTTATATATTTGTTGTGATGTGATTTTCAATAGGCCATAATCTTTATTAGCCGCCTGGGCTTGAGACGCATCGTGCCACCGTAGCTCAGTTGGAAGAGCGGCTGACTTGTAATCAGCAGGTCGGGAGTTCGAATCTCTCCGGTGGCTTGTCAAGAGGAGCCGAGCCGCGATCCTTAGCGGCCAACGAACTGGGTGTAGAGACGCGTGGCCCGGTCGCTGGAATGCCATTTTCCTGAAGTCTTGATAGCGGGTAGTTCTCCTTGACTCGCACGGAGCCCCAGATATTTCGTGGAGTGATCACCTCGAGCCTCGAGGGCCCCAAGAGGTTTCAGCTCATCTTCTTGCGTCCCCACCTGGTCAAGCAAGTCCAGAAGAGAACGGGCCATAGCGGTCTTGAGAAAGGCCTTCAGCTCACTGAGATCCTCCGAAAGCCCCGATTCAAGGGCGTGAATATATCGATTCCTATGTGGTGGTAACACGTGCACTGGTGGCCAACTGTGTTTGAGGAAGTGCAAGTTGAGGAGCAGCCTCCCGATACGTCCATTGCCATCGGTGAAAGGGTGAATCGACTCAAAACGATGATGCATCCACGACGCCAACCCGAACGTCGATTCGCCTGCCAGGTCGCGTTCTGCGTACTCCTCCTCCCACGAAGCCATTGCCGTAACTACTTTCTCCGCTCTTGGTGGGGAATGCCTTGAGCCGGTAATCCGGACGCTCACTCGTCTCCACTGGCCAGCGTCAGGATGGATACCGCGGAAGACGGTTTCGTGAAGCTCCAAGACCGTCTGCAACCGGATCGGGGCGTCGAGCCGTTGGACTAAACCTCGAAATGCTGTCTCGTGATGCAGCGTCTCCAGCACATCTAGGATGGGGCGGTTTCCCACGCTTCGCTGCTCCAACAGGACCATCTCGACGTCCCGCCACGTCAACGTATTACCCTCGATGGCGTTCGTACCCCATGTGTTCAGGGCCCCTATTCTCTTCCAGACCGACTCCGGAAGGGAAGGCAAGGGGCTGCGGGTCAAGAGGGATTGACGGAGTTCCAGCAATATAGATTCTCGCATAGAAGTGCGATATTCCATATTAGGTATTTAAAGTTATATGGTATTCAGCTATCAATTCGGAAATCCCATACACCAGGTAACCCTCGCATTTGGGGCACTCTGTGTCACCAGTTTCCTAACATTCTAGGGAGTTCGAGTCTCTCCGGTGGCTTTTCCGAGCACAATCACAATTGTAGTTGAACGAAGCTTGAATACTCACAAGGGCGTTCCAACGTCCTGAGGGATGCAGTGAGGTCGAAAGGTATCAGGATGGGTTCTAGCGGCTCTGTTGAGGGTCTTCCTCTTCAGTTGCTCATAGCGGTTGTCGTCACGGGGATAGTGATCGCGATGGTCCTTGGATGGATGTCATCCTTGGAACCTCCGAAATCGATTCGGGATGTTCAGATCACCGATGGCGAGGAACAGATCGACACGTTGGAGTATGATCTGGATGAAGCGGAAGTCTCGCCCAGGAGGATAACGGTCATCGTGTTCGACCAGGGCCTGAACCCGTTGGCGGGAGCTGTCGTCGTCGTCCAAGGCTGTGGCGTGTCAGAATACAAGACCACAAATGAGGACGGTGAGGCTCGTATCGATGTCTCGGATGCGTTCCTTCCGAACGGGGGATCGCCCATAGGCCATCTGGAGATACTCGTGGAGAAATCTGGTTACATCAAGTTGACAAGAACCTTTCCCGTGGTCAGGGTGTGATCCACGCTTCCTCTAAACGCGAGCAACGGTGGCGGCTCGGTCGGTCTGTCAACGAACATGCTCCTGTTCGCCGTCGTCCTTGCCATATCCGTTCCCATGGTCCTTTCCGCGTTCGAGACGTATGACCGCTTGAGGACCGAGGACGATCTGGTCAACGAAATCGCCAGGTTCGTGAACATCTCGGTTCTGTATCTCGATGCGGGGGGCGGTCGAGCGGATATCACCGTCAGGCTTCGTGACGGCGTGCTGCGCCACATAGATTTCGTCGAATTCGGGGGACCACTGGACTCTCCTCTGTGCGCCTCCATAAGGTACAGATTCATCGGTGAGGACACGCGGTATCTCACATTGGAGGACTACGGTCTGAGGATGACCGCCAGCGATGGCCCTCTCAGGCTGTCCAGCGGCACGTGGGAGGTCCACTTGGAGGTCAGGAGCGGCGGTCCCGGCACATATGCGCTCCTCTCGATTGGCTGAGCCACCGCAACAGTTATCTGCATCCCCGCCGATGATCGGCTCGGAGGAAGAAAACTATGAGGAACCTTGTCCGGAACGACAGGGCGGGTCTTTGCCCTCGAAGGAATGCCTCCCTCGGCCAAGCTAGTCTATAGAGTTTTGTTGTACAATGGCCCAATGACTCACAAGGAGCTTCGCGAAGAGACCGGATTGGGTCCCAGAACGCTGCGTTTTGCACTCTCCAAGCTCAAGAACAGCGATGTAGTGGTTGAGAGGATCAGACTCGAGGACGCCCGCCAGAAAGTCGTCCACATCAGGAGGCTAGGAGAACTGCTCTGACATCTTGGCAAGCTGCTCGCCGAGGATGTCGACCTCCTCTTCGGTGTTGTAGATGTAGAAAGATGCCCTCGAGCAGCCCTTCATGTTGTGGGCGTTGAACCAGCTGTGCACGCAATGCATCCCGCTCCTGATCATTATGTTCGCCACCTCGTCCAGGATCATGGCGACGTCGTGGGGATCGAGCCCTTCCATGTTGAAAGGCAGAATCGCTCCCCGGCCCTCCACGTCCGGACCCAGGATCTCCAGACCGGGAACGTTCTCCAGCAGCTTCGTGCCCTTTCTGTTGAGCATGCGCGAATGCTCCTCTATTTCCGCCAGGCCGATGTTCGAGAGGTAGTCCACCGCCTCGCCGGCTCCTATGATGCCGCTGAAGTTCTGGAGCCCCGCCTCGAACTTGTGGGGCGGTCTCAGGATTTCGCACCCCTCATACCTCGAGTCCGAGACCGTGTCCCCGCCAACGATGAACGTGTCGAGCTCCTCGAGGAGGTCGTACTTCCCGTAGAACACACCCATGCCGCTCGGACCGCACATCTTGTGGATGGAGCACGCGAAGAAGTCCACATCCAGGTCCTGGACATCGACCGGCAAGTGGGGCGCGCTCTGCGCACCGTCCATCATGAAAAGCCCGCCGTAGTCGTGAACGACCTCCGCGATCTCCTTCGCCGGAATGGTGTGCCCATCGAGATTGGATGTGTGAACCATGCTGACGAGCCTCACCTTCTTTGACATCATCTCCTTGAGGTTCTCCATGGAGAACGTGTTGTCCTCGTTGGACCTCACGACACTGTACGTCACGCCCTTCTTCCTCGAGAGCTCATGCCAGGGAACGAGATTGGAGTTGTGTTCCTTGTCCGTTGTCAGCACGACATCGCCCCGCTCGAAGCCGAGGCACGAGGCGACCATGTTGATCGCCTCCGTCGTGTTCTTCACGAATACGATTTCCTCTCGTGTCTCCGAGTTGAGGAAGCGATGGACCTTCTTCCTGGCCTCGTCAACCTCCAGGGTCACGCGGGTTCCGAACTTGTGTATGCTTCTCCCGCCGCAGGATGGATATTTCTCGTAGTAGTCGCTCATCGCCTCGAGGACCTGAGCGGGCCTCAGTGTCGTGCAAGCACTATCGAAGAATATCGGTGCATCGTCACCTTGGAGCACCGGGAAATCCTTCCTTATGGCGGAGACATCCATACACAGT
>JAJISH010000013.1 GCA_022848825.1 Thermoplasmatota archaeon | reverse complement strand
GGACCATGCAGCGGAGAGACCTTCGATTCCCATTCAGCAGTCTGATACCGTAGCGAGAGGGTCGACCAAGGGATTGGGGGCTCTCACGTAAAGTTTAATATAACGAAGTTAATCTCCAGCCTGGAGGCAACATCATTGGTATACTGTGCAAAGTGCGGTCAGCAAAATGCGGATGGTGCCCAGTTCTGTAGCAACTGCGCCGCTCCCATTGGAGCCGACAGAAGAGGCAGGGAGAAGGAGTGCGAGAGGGACTGCGAGGATGAATGCCACGGGGGCCCTCCTCGTGGCGGTTCGATCATCTGGGGAGTGATAATCGCCCTCATCGGTCTGTTCATCGTGATTGAGCTCGGCCTGAAGAACGTTGAAGGAATGCCGGATTGGATAGCGAACTTCCAGCTATGGTGGATCATACCAGTCCTCATCGGCATTGCCATAATCGTCGCCGGCATCAGGATGATGGTCAAGAAGGCCTAGGCTCAGTAGGCCTTGCAGACCTCACTGCAGTTCTCGCAGATCTTCGCGTGACGCCAGTTGGAGAGATGGATTCTCGCATCCAGCCAGAGAAATGACACGACTATTGCGAGCAGTGCAGAGGTTGCATCGCCCGTCGAGTGAAAGACGCCGGTCACGACGAAGAAGAAGCCTATTACCAGAAAGCCATTGAATGCCGCGTGGAGGAGGGCGTTTCTCCTCGGGAGTGCTATCTCCCCGAATGCCACGACGATGAGGATTAACCCAAGCAGCACGAACAAGCCAGGAATCCCCAGTGACATCCTGGCGGGTATGATGACGAAGATACTCATCAGGATGATGGCCATCACGCTACCACTGGCCAGACCCGTGCAGCCCGCGCACAGAGCTCCCTTGTCGGTAGTGATGACGTGGCTCGCGAACCCTTCACAGTCCGGGTGGTGACCGCGACGTCCTCTGGTTTCCGCCCGACCGTGGCCTTCGCTCGGTCCGTTTCCTCTGCCGACAGCCCTACCGATCCATCCTGGTCTGAGAGCCAGTGAGATTCCGAGCAAGCAGCTCCCGATGAACGCCCCGCCGACGATCAGTCTGTCCAAGATATCCAGGTTCTCCGCTTCTGAAGAGCCCAAGAACGTCATTGCCAGGACAACGCACGCACCTATGACCGAGACGACCAAGTAGTATGCCAACTCGCCCTTTCGGCTCAAATCAGACGCCTCAGGTTCCTCAGCACGCTCTTGCCCGCCATATGGCGGTAGGCCCTCCTCTTCAACTTGTTCCTCGAAAAGAAGCCTGCTATGTTGCGCGGGATGGACCCGTAGAAGGAGTTGTAGCACCGGTAGAGCTCCTGCTGCACCTCGTCACGCGAGAGCGACTCGGTCGGCATGATGGCGTGAACCATGTCGTAGTGTGCGTAGTTGGAATCCTCGATCCACCCGTTCCGCAAGGCGGTCTCATGGACTTCCGTTCCGGGATAGGGCGTGAGGACGGTATATATCGCCAGATGAGTGTCCAGCTCGAGAGAAAACCTCCGCAGTTGCTTTATCGACTCCGCCGTGTCCCTCCTCGAGCCCATGACCAGCATGGACTGCGTGAAGACGTCGTTGTCGTTCAGAATCTTCACCGCGCGGGCCGCGTCGCCAACTTGCAGCCCTTTCTTGAAATCTCTTAGGACCTCGGGGGAGTCGCTCTCGACACCGATGAGGATCCAGCTGTTCCCCACCTCCCGCAACTTCGCCACCAGATCGGGGTTGTTGGCGATGTCGTCCGTCCTCGCTTGGAAGAACCAGGCGATGTCATCGGTGAAATCCCGTTGGCGCAGTTCCCGCCAAAGCTCCTCTCCCCGACTCTTGTAGTCGAAGTTGTCATCCGTCAGCCAAAGGAACTGCCCGCCGAATCGCTGATGGAAATGCTCCATCTCATCCGCTATCCGCTTGGGCGATTTCGTCCTCCACACGCCGTTCCAGTGCCTCCACTGCGTGCAGAAGGAGCATCTATGCCTGCAACCCCGCGAGCCTTCCAGGATCATGTACCTGGTGCTCTTGCCCGCCATCATGGTGAAATGATATTCCCCGATGTTCTTCTCGACGAGATGATACGCG
>JAJISH010000129.1 GCA_022848825.1 Thermoplasmatota archaeon | reverse complement strand
AGGAATGGTGGAGCCCTATGAAGATATTCTTGGACACCGCGAATGTTGAGCACATCAGGGAGGCGAACAGCTGGGGAGTCGTGGATGGTGTCACTACCAATCCCACGCTCATCGCGAGAGAGGGTCGGAACTTCGAGGAGGTCGTCAGAGAGATCTGCGAGATCGTCGACGGACCCATCAGCGCTGAGGTCGTGAGCGAGGACGCGGAGGGCATGGTCAAAGAGGCCAGGGAGCTCTCCAAGATCCATAAGAACGTTGTGATAAAAATCCCCATGACGCCCGAGGGCTTGAAGGCAACGAGGGTGCTGAAGGATGAGGATATCAAGACGAACGTCACTCTGGTCTTCTCCTCGAACCAGGTCCTGCTCGCCGCGAAGGCGGGAGCCACTTTTGTGAGCCCGTTCATCGGAAGGCTCGACGATCAGGGACAGGTCGGCATGGAAGTGATAAGGGAGACCGTGACGATACTCGAGACCTACGACTTCGACACGCAGGTAATCGTTGCGAGCGTCAGGCATCCGATCCACGTCCTCGAATCCGCCCTGGCGGGAGCCCACATAGCCACCGTTCCGTTCGACGTGCTCAAGAAGATGGCGAGACATTCCCTGACTGACGTCGGGATAAGGAAGTTCTTGGAAGACTACAAGAAGATACCGAAGTGACTGCCGCCACCAGGATGGCTGCGGACAAACCTTAATATTCGGAAAGTGAATCTCATAGGGAAGCCCCGATGGTGTAGCGGCCTATCATCCGAGCCTGTCGAGCTCGGGACACGGATTCAAATTCCGTTCGGGGCGCTAATCCCGGAGCGTGGTGGAGATCTCCTCCGCCAGCTTCTCCGTTTTGACCTCCTTCTGATCCCCGGACTGCATGTCCCGCAACGATACTGAGCCTCTGGACCACTCGTCCTCTCCCACGAGGATGGCGATCCTGGCTTTCGTGACATTGGCGTAGTCGAGGTTCTTGGAGGGGCCTCTCTCGTTGAGGTCCATGTCACAGGCCAGGCCTCCCTCTCTGAGTTCCCGCAGAATCGCTAAGGCGTTGTCCCGCATCGTTTCCCCGATGGGCACGACGAAGACGTCGAGCTTCGGCAAGGGAAGCTGGATTCCCTGCTCCTCGAGCACCAAGAGTACCCTGTCGAACCCGATAGCGAAGCCTGTAGCGAAGATCTCTCCCCCTCCGATCGCATCGCCGAACGAATAGGACCCCCCGCCACAGATCTGCTTCTCAGCACCGAGGTCGGGCGAGTCGATCTCGAAGACCATCCCCGTGTAGTAGTCGAGACCCCTTATCACGCTCAAATCCAGATCGAAGTCCTCAATCCCATATTTCCTCAGCCTCTGGGCAAGAACGCGAAGGTACTCGATCTGGTCCTTGACCTCCTCGGATGACGCCAGTCCTTCGGCCTCAGCGAGTATCTCATCCCCGCCTCGGAGGCCAATCAGCTTCTCGCAGGGCTCGTATAGGTCCGCCTTTCCCAGCGAATCCAGCGTCGCCCGCAGACCTTCAAGGTCCCTCTTGTCCAGGAACTGCAGACACCTGGTCTGTTCCTCGCGGGGGATGTCGAGCACCCCTCTGAGGATGCCGATGTTCCCGACGCGCACGTCCAAGCGCTTCATTCCCGTTGAGGACAGGCATCCGACGGCGAGAGAGACTATCTCGGCGTCCCCGTACAGGGGCTTCGAGCCTATCAGCTCCGCCCCGAAATGATAGAACTCCCTGTATCGCCCCTTCTGCGGCTCCTCGTACCGGAAGCAGTTCGCCATGTAGTACCATTTCAGCGGCTTGGGGGCGTTCCGCATCTCGCTCACGAAGTACCGGAACACCGAGGCCGTGACTTCCGGCCTCAGGGCGATCTCTCTCCCCGCCTTGTCCTTGAAGGCGTACATGTCCTTGACGACCTCTGGCCCGGAACGCGCGGTGAACAGCTCGGTGCGCTCGAACGTCGGCGTGCGTATCTCCCCGAACCCGTACTGCCTGCAGACATCCCTGAACAGGTGTTCGACATAGTTGCGTCTATCCATTGTCTCGACGGAGAAGTCCCTCGTGCCTTTGGGCCGCGGAATCATTACGCGCCGATTGAGTCGAACTGACTTAAAGGTTTTCACGAAAAAGGTAATAGCGGAAACAGACCTTTGCAGGGGAAATGGAGTCGAGAAAGCGTTACCATCTGCTCATCGTGGCCTCCGCTCTCATGTGGGGGTCCTCGTTCCCTCTCATCAAGGTGACGCTAGACTACGTGAACCCCTACTTCTTGACGGCCGTGCGGATGCTCATCGCGGGCGCGATCGGGCTCGTCTTCGTCATGGCGTTCTCGCGAACGGCCATCTTCAAGGAGAAGACCGTCTGGATTCTCGCGGGTTTCAATGCCCTGGGCTACAGCCTCCAGCACATCGGGATGCAGTACACGCTGGCTTCCGAGTCCGCCCTCCTCATCAACGTCAACGTGATATTCGTCGCCATTCTCGCCGCCTACATCCTGGGAGAGAAGATGACTTCTTGGAAGGCCTTGGCGCTCGCTCTCGGCGTCGGGGGAATCCTGATACTCACATCCAAGGGGGACCTGTCCTTCTTCGCGTCAGAGGAACTGCTGGGTCAAAGCATCCTGATCGCCTCGGGCTTCTCATGGGCCGTGTTCATAGTCCTCATGAAGAGACTCCTCGATACGCACGAGATCGTGGACGTTTCGATGGCCGTCGTCGCCGAGACCGCCCTCATTCTCTCTCCGCTCGTGGTGTTCTATCCATCCACGGGAATAGCCCTCGAGGGCTGGGCGGGCATCATCTACCTGGGCGTGGTGTGCACAACGCTCGCACTGTTCGTCTACCTCGTCGGCCCCAGAAGGGTCGGGGCGACGACATCCTCCATCCTCCTCTCGGCCGAGGTCCTGTTCGCCATAATCCTGTCGATACTGTTCCTGGAAGAGCAAATCACGGCACCGCTGCTTCTAGGCGGCCTGCTCGTGCTGCTTGCGATAATCCTGGCCTCCTGGAACAGGGAGACTACTCCACGGTAACGCTCTTCGCGAGATGCCTGGGCTTGTCTATCGAGCATCCCCTCTCCTTGGCAGTGTAGTACGCAAGGAGCTGCAGGACGACGGTCACCGGTATCGGCGTGAAAATAGCGGGGACGTCTGGAACGTAGAGGACATCGTCGACATACTTCTCTATGTCCCTATCCCCCTCGGAGGCTATCGCGATCACCGGCGAGCTCCTCGCGCTGACCTCCTTGATGTTGCTGAGCATCTTCTCGTACGTGTGGTCCTTGATGGCAACGGCGACTATGGGCGTCTCCTTCCCCACCAACGCGAGCGGGCCGTGCTTCAGCTCACCGGCCGGATAGCCCTCCGCGTGGATGTAGGAAATCTCCTTCATCTTGAGAGCCCCCTCGAGTGCGATCGGGTAGTTCACGTTCCTTCCCAGGAAGAACATGTCCCTGGCCTTGTGGTACTTCTTGGCGATCTTCTGAATCGCCTTGTGCTCGTCGAGCACGCCCTGGACCGCCCGGGGCATCAGGCGGAGCTCTTCCTTCATCTTCCTGGACTCATCGAAGCTCAGCGTTCTTCTCGCGAGCCCGAGCTGAATGGAAAGCAGGTAGAGGGAGACCAGCTGCGTCAAGAACGTCTTCGAGGCGGCCACTCCGATCTCCAGTCCTGCGCGCGTGTAGATGACATCGTCGGCCTCTCTGGTGATCGAGCTGCCCACGTAGTTCGTAATCGCCAGGCTCCTCCGTCCGCGCCTTCTGGCCTCTTTCGCCGCGCCGAGAGTGTCGGTGGTCTCACCGCTTTGGCTGATCAGCAAAACGAGGGGCCTGCCAAAGGCCGCCGTGGAGTATCTGTACTCGGAAGCGAGCTGTGCCTCCGTCGGGACCTTCGCTATGTCCTCGAGAATGTACTTGCCCGCCAATGCGGCGTGGTAGGACGTCCCGCAGGCCACGATCTTTATCGATGGGAACGCATCCCGGCCGAAGCGGTTGACGTCGAAGTCGGCCACCCTCCCCAGAAGGGTGTTGTGGACGGCCTGAGGCTGCTCGAATATCTCCTTGAGCATGAAGTGTTCGTACCCGCCACGCTCGGCGTCCTCAACGGTCCACTTGATCCTTTCAGGACGACGCGTGACCTCCTTTCCTTCGAAGGTCGTGATCTCGACGGACTCGGGGGTCAGAACGGCCATCTCGTTGTCGTGCAGCGCTATCACCCGGTCCGTCTCCTTGAGGAGAGCGGATATGTCGGACGCCGCGAAGTTCTCGCCCTCTCCGATCCCCAGGACGAGCGGGCTCTCCTTCCTGGCAACCACGATCTTGCCCTTCTCCTTTGAATGGACCGCCGCGAAGGCAAAGGAACCCTTCAGCATGGGAATGACCTTCCTGAAGGTGGATTCCAGGTCCCCGGCGTAGTTCTCCTCCAGCAGGTGGACGAAC
>JAJISH010000128.1 GCA_022848825.1 Thermoplasmatota archaeon | reverse complement strand
CGTACTTCTGGCCGTAGGCCCAGAGGTCCTTGACGTAATCCCCGGAGCGAGAGTCGAGGAACCACTCGTCGCCGTACTTCTCCCGCAGGACCGAGCGCAGCTGAGCCTCGAATATCCATGCCCTGAGATACTGAGCGGTGTAGAAGCCGTCGTCCATGTCTGCCAGGTAGTGGTTCGGCGGGTGCCTGTAGATGAGGGTCTCTTCGAGGGTCTTGGCGTAGACATCGTCCATGCCAGGCAGCCCCTTGCTGTGGATCTGCATCTCGTACTTCAGCTTCGCTCCGTACCGCCTCAAGAAGAACAGCTTCGTGAGGTATCCGAACTGGAGATAGGACGAGTAATCGTCCATCTGGATGTTCTTCTTCAGCCAGTTCCTGTCGATGTTGAGGTACTCCAACAGGAACGCGTAGGTCTCGGAGACGGACTTGTCGCCCAGCCACTTGTACTCCACGAAGCAGTCCTCTTCGACGAAGCCATGATGCTCCGCGTGTCCCGCCTCGTGGAAGAGCGAGTGGAAGTCCTGAACGCCTCCCTGGGGCATGATCACGAGCATGATCTTCTGCGGGATCTTTATCGGAGCGCAGAACGCCCTGGGGGACTTCTTCTCCCTCTCCTCCGTATCCAGATGGATGTTGGGCTGCTGGTCCAGGTCTATTCCGATGCCGAGGAGCGTCCGCTTGAGCGCTGGGACGGCCTCCTCCTTCTTGAAGTACGGATCGAACTCCTTCGCTCTCAGAAGATACGCGATGTCGTGCTTCTCGGCCTCGGCAAGAGACACTCCTATCGGCGAGAGAAGCTCCTCCATCTTCTCCTTGTAGAGGTTCGAGGTCTGTGATATGAGGACATCCAGGCTGTCCATCAAGGACTCGAGGTCCAGGTTCCTGATGTCCCTTATGAAGTCCATGTATGTGGAATAACCCAGGCCGACCGCGAGATCATGGAACTCCTCCACCCTCCCCTTGAGGACCGGGTTCAGCTCATCGAGGACCTGGTTTCTGGAATCGAAGATCGCCTGGCGGTAGTCCCGGTCGTCGGAGTTGAGCATCTTGACCACGGAGAAGCGGTAGGGCATCTCCTCGTCCCCGACCTTGATCACCTTGGAGGCCTCGATCTGCTCCTTCTTGTCCGTGAGTTCCTTCACGGCGTTCTGCAGGAGGCCGCCGGAAGATGCCGCGTACAGTTGCTTCAGCCTTCTCTCGTCCTCCCCGCTCGCTTCCTGGGCCTCGGATTTCAGGAACTTGACAGTGTCCATGGTGAAGAGGTGCTCGTACTCCTTGAATATCGATGAGATATCCATGTCGTCCTTCTGCCCTGACCAGTTCATGTAGTACTCTTCATCTTCCTTCTCGTTGAAGGCTTCCAAGTCGGCCCTTATCTTCTCAATGTCCATGTCATCGACCCCTTCGCCCGATAGCCTTTCCAGATATTATCCTTTCCTATGGGGCTGACCTCAGTTTTAAATCCTATGACCATTATCGGCGAGATGTGGCAAGGATATTCATCGGCGTCGCTTGGCCATATGCTAATGGCGTCATTCACGTCGGAGGAATGGCGGGGTGCTATCTCCCGCCCGACATATTCGCTAGATATCACAGGATGAAGGGAAACGACGTCCTGATGGTCTCCGGTTCTGACATGCACGGAACGCCCACCACCGTCCGCGCGGAAGAGGAGGGAGTGGAGCCCAAGGTGATAGCGGATCGCTTTCATGAGATCAACATGAGGAGCCTCGAGAGGTTCGGGCTGAGCTTCGATCTCTTCCTGAACACGGAGCATCCGACGCACTTGGAGGTGGTCAAGGACTTCATGCTGGACCTCTGGGAGAAGGGGCACATCTACGAGAGCGATATGACCCTGCCCTTCTGCGAGAACTGCAGCCGGTACCTCCCGGACAGGTACGTGGAAGGGACCTGCCCGCACTGCGGCCATGTGGGCGCCAGAGGGGACCAGTGCGATGAGTGCGGGAAGATACTCGACCCCGAGGACCTCGTTGAGCGGTACTGCGTGTTCTGCAAAGGGCCTCCGGAGATGAAGACGCGCGGCCATCTCTTCTTCAGGCTCACGGCCTTCGAGGACCAGCTCAAGGAGTACATCAAGGACAAGAACCACTGGAGGCCCAACGTTCTGAATTTCACAAGGAACTGGCTGGAGAACGGGCTCGTGGACAGACCGGTCTCGAGGGACATCAAGTGGGGGATACCGATCCCGATCAAGGGGCACGAGGACAAGATGGTGTACGTCTGGTTCGAGGCCTTCATGGGATACTTCTCCATGGCCGTGGAGTGGGCGAGGAGGCAGGGGGACCCCGACGCATGGAAGGAATACTGGCAGAATCCCGAAGCCAGGCATTACTACTTCCTGGGGAAGGACAACATACCTTTCCACGCCATCTTCTGGCCGGCCGTC
>JAJISH010000127.1 GCA_022848825.1 Thermoplasmatota archaeon | reverse complement strand
GCGGCCCGCTCGCCATCAACCTGTCGCCACGATTCTCCGAGTGCTGTATCTGCGGGCGTGAGCTCGTCGATTGCCGCAGGGGGATACCGATGTATGAAGGCCAGCCCGTCCCGCGCGACTGGGAGGGCCCGTGGGCTGGCTTCGATGCGTGTGACGAGTGCTGTGACACCTACGAGAAGGGACAGAGCAATGACGAAGGCGCTGGTGGACGTGACTGAGAATCGCTTCGAGGTCCTCAAGGGCCAGGCGAAGATGATCCGCGACGTCCGCGAGGTGCAGTTTTTCATCTGCAGCGAGAAGGAACAGATCGCCCTGGCCTCCTGGTCCGCTAGGATCTCGAGGAGGACGCTGCTCACGCCGAAGCAACTCATCTGGCTCGAGGGCATGTATCGGCGGGCCTGCGCATACGACGAGAGGGGCGGGCGGGACTGATGCCCGAATCACTCAGCAACTGGTTTCAAGGTTTCGCGAAGCGCACGAAGCTCATCGAACCTCGGCCTCGCAAGAGATCGAAGCCGACCGCGGGGCCCCTGATCCTCGAGGAGGAGGAGAGCCTGGACTGCCGTCGATGTGGTGTGCGGCTGATCGCGTGCGGCGCAAGCAAGGCGAGCAGATACGCCAGGCGAGCTCGGCTCTGCGCTCACTGCTACAACACGCGAGGGGCCCGCGCTTATGCGATGGCCGAGAAGGCGAAGACGCACGGGACCTGTGCGAGGTGCGGCCGTGACGCCGTGGCGAGCGGGGACAGTCGACACGCTGCGCGGGCCCGGCGGATGAGGGTCTGCTGGAAGTGTTACAGGCTGGATCGAGTCGGGAAGCACTGAACGGGAACGAAGAAGGAGGAGAAGATGAAATGCGAGACGCTCCAGGAGCTGAAGGCCGCGTATGATTCGGGCGAGTTGTCCAAGGAGCATATGCTCAGGATCGACAATGACAAGTCCAGCGTGACGATCCATGACTGGGACAACGACCCAGACGGGGATGGTGAACAAGTCTTCTACTGGGATGGTTTTCCGGAGGACCTCCTGAAGGAGGCGTTGAAGCTGCTCGGGATCCCGGCCGAGGGAGTCTGATACTGACGGGAACGAACGGGAAGGAGACGGAGCATGGGATTCGGAAGACGAGTCTGGCAGTGGGTGTTCGGTCGGCCGCGCCGTGTTCACGCGACGGCGCTCGAGATGCCGTGGCTGTCGCTCTGGTACGAAAACGAGCACGGGGAGCGCTGGATCCCGCCGGACGATCCCTCGCCGCATCAGCCGCGGCCGGAGGGTTTCCACTTCATGCGCATCCAGGACGTGACCCACATGCACGAGACGTTCTTCAGAGTGGACGGCGTCGAAGGCAAGAAGATCCTCGAGGGCGAGCGGGGTTTCGGCCAGGACGTCGTCGAAGCGATGGTCCGCGCTGGCTTCGCGCTCGACCAGGCGATGCTCATCTGCGCGAACGCCTGCGAACGATGCGGGAACGCGCTCGCCTGGGAGTTCGGCGTCGGAGGCTACGAGCACGGATCCTGGCAGTGGGACGAGGCCGGGACGAGCTGCTTGATCTGCGACAGGGGCATCGTGTGACCTGGCGGATGCCCGAAGACGGCGAGGAGGAATTCTGCGCGAACATGCGCCGCTGGATGTTCAAGAGAGCCTTCTCGATTCCAAAGGACTGCCCTGGCAATCTCTTCGGATCGGAGACGTCTTGCCCGGAGAACTGCGGGTATCTCGAGATCCGCAAGATGCCTCCGAGGGTCAAACAGCAGCATGATCGGATGACAGGGAAGACATAGCCGAGAGAGAGGACAACGATGAAGCCAGTCGATTTTCCGGAGTCGAACGCGGTCCTGACTCCCCCGGACGACATGACCGAGGAGGAGTGCAGCAACCTCGAGATATTCCGCACGCCGGACGGGTGCTGCATCTCCTGCTGGG
>JAJISH010000126.1 GCA_022848825.1 Thermoplasmatota archaeon | reverse complement strand
GGATTCATGTGTGATATCTGTGATCCAGATAGGTTCACAGTGAGTGGCAATATGACAATTGAGTCCCCGGAAGGGGGAAGCGGCTCACCTGACTTGAACTACTTTGGTCCAGGAGCGACCTATGATGTAAAAATCAGGGTAACAGCGGCCGGATCGTCAGACTTTTTTAACAGCCCTCTTAGGTTTCGAGCTATGTTAATTGCTCCAAGAGGAGTGGAAATAAGAGGCGACAATCCACAACTCTGGTGTGGCGGTCGCGGCAGACGTCACCGTGAGGGTACACGACGGAACCCCTTCTCCGTCGAACCAGATCGACGGTGACAAGATCATTCCCGTCCTCATCGCTGGCAGCAGTGACGCCATACAAGTTCAATGGAACGCCTCGCCGCCCGGAGAACACGACATATGCGTCTCCATAGACCCCGAGGACAACATTACCGAGATCAACGAGCTGAACAACGAGGCCTGCGCGACAGTACAGGTACATTCTTCTCAACCTCCCGCTCCTCCGAACATGCTAGAAGCATATCTCACAGGAGGGGATACGGAGCACGTGACCATGACTTGGTCTCTCTCACCCGACGACCTAGGAGGACTGAGGAACGTCGTGAGGTACGACATACTCAGGGGAGACCAGTACAGCTCCGACCTGACGGGATACGTCTTGTTGGATTCAGTATCGAGCGGAACATCCTCGTATGTGGACGAATACGCGGGAGAGGGAGATCCCGACAATCACTTCTACGTCACGTGTGCAGTCAATGCCATCGGAAACCGTAGCTGCACTGACAATCAGGCGGGTAAGTTCACTCGCCCACTCACGCCTGGTCCGAACCTCGTCTCCATTCCTCTCGTCCAATCCGATGAGAGCATTGAGACCGTTCTTCAGACGCTCGAGTACGACAAGGCATGGACGTACGATTCATCTTCTCGAGACTGGAGATGGCATATGACATTCAAGGAATACAGAAGGGGATTGTGGAGCGTCAACCATTCGATGGGACTGTGGGTGAACGTCACTGGACAGAGCAATCTCACCGTAGCAGGTCTCGTTCCCACGAGCACCCACATTCATCTGTCAAGCGGATGGAATCTGGTTGGATTCTCCTCCTTCAATGAGAGCTACTCTGTTGCGGATGTGAAAGCCCAAGCGGGTTCCTCGAGGGTGGAAGGATTCGATCCCATCGGTCCATATCATCTCAGGGTGCTGCCAGACTCGGACATGCTTCGGGCAGGATACGCGTACTGGATAAGGGTGGAATCCGAGACTGTCTGGATACTCATCAACGGGTGAGGTCAGACTATGCAGAGATGTCGGACATCATATTGGAGAAAGACATTTCTGGAATCGAATTCCAACGAAACGAAACCACTGGCTACTGAGGATGAATCGGAGGCTGAACTTCCAGATCTTCTAACCTATCATTCAGTTTTTCCTGGGCTTTCTCTTCAAGCATGGAGTGCTGTAGCAATGCTATGAAAGCGTCTTTACCTTCTTCGTTCTGCATCTGAAGAAAGATGACTATCGACACTCTCAAGTAGTTCAGGATTCTGCGCAGGTTCTTTTCGATCGAAGAGCGCTTGTCGTTCTCCAGAAAACCCCCATGTACATAGGTGCTACGTATCTCATACGACCTCATGACATCATTGAAGACTCGCAGAGGTTCGAAGCCAAAGCATGCCAGACACTTACCAACCCGCTGGGACAGTCTAAGACTCAGTTCGGACCTTTCTCTTGATTTCAGATACAGCGCTTCAAGTCCCATGATCGCAAGAGTCAACCTAGATTCCGGTGGACCAGGCTTCAGAAGAGCTTCCGAGTACCTCTGTATGGCAACAGTCATGTGGTCCTTAGGCCCAAAATCCAGCAAGAATCTATCTGCCGGAATAATGCGTCTTACTCCCTTCACGAAGTCCTGAAGACTCGGGACTCGTTCTGAATCTATGATGTATTGGTTTGAAGGTGCAAATCCTCTTTGGGTTGACGCTGAGAAGGAGAAGGCGAACAATGAGGTGGGAGTGTAGTGTGTTATCAAGGAATAGACAGATCCAACATCGAAAAGCCGGAGTGCGAGGATTTCCTGCTCTGCTCTCACATCGCGCTGGAGGTCCGAAGTCGCCAAGAAATCGCTTTCAAGTATTGCACCCGGTACGCAACTCGTTTCAAAAGGTAGGGCGATGTCAGCGATATCTGCCAGTACCTCACGTTCGAAATCCTCCGGGGTTGGCTTTCTGAGCAAGGTACCATCGGAAAGCTCCACCTCATCCGGCTCTAGCCAGATGCCTTCAATATGTGACTCCACATGCCATTTCTTTGGACTGCCTGCAAGATCGTTGGCGAAGGTCACGATTAGATCGTTCAACCACTTCCTATTCATTCTCTCCAGTGTTCCTCCAATGATTGCCATTGCGAGTGCCTTGGTATTGTATTCCGCTTGAACAGGCTGCAGATCGTATCTCTCGGAGATTGAGTTGGCGAGTTTCTTCGTTTCAGGTAGATGCTCAATATGGGAGACAAAGAAGTCGTGGATCTCGAACGGATCCCAGACTTGCCTGGTTGCTGTCGATTGCTTAGTCTTGTAGCCCGACCCACTGGGTCCGTACCGAAAGTCGTCGATGGTGAGTCTGCGGAACAACTGCCATTTCTCAGACAGCAATCCCCTCTTGACACCATCTCCTACCACTTCTGATATCCTGGATCCTAGGTCCCAGGCAAAGTTCGCAGTCGAGTCTTCTCCTTTAGGCATCCAACTTCCCATTATGTGGGAAGAGCCTTAATATTGTTTTCAAGGGTGGACTCCTTCAACTTGAGATGTCCTGCCAATTGATTGATGCACTCACAGATGTCGTACATCAATGAGGAGTACGACATTCTCTTTGCGACAATGTGTTCGGATTGCAGCGGATTGGCTGTGCCAGAGGAATTGCCAATTGCCGGGGAGGACCGCTAGACGGGTCCAATGCGACCTTTCTCGATGTAGATCCTCTCTCCGTCCTCACAAAACAGAATGAAATCTCCTTCCTCTATGTCCCCGAGCTTCTCTCTCACCTTCTTGGGGATCGCTATCTGCTTCCTCTGCGTGACCTTTGCCTGGGCGAAATGCCTCTTGGGCATGGAATGATGATTGTATGTCATGCTTAAATATCGGAGACAATCAAACATGATAACAAGAAAAGAATGATATAGCCCGTATCCCATGGAAGACCCGAGGGACAGCTCGAGATGAAAGCGGACCCCTACATGATGTCGATGCCCGAGTACGAGATGCGGATCAAGGAAGTGAGAAAGCGCAAGGAGGTCTCGACGGGTCTGATCGGATTCGGTCTGATTCTTATCTCGTTCTGGGCCATCATCATCTTCCTCGGAGGCTTCACGGTCTGTCTCGTCTGGGGAGCTCTGATCCTCGGACTTCCCCTCCTGATCGGAGGGGTCGCGATGGCCGCGTCCCTGAGGGGGGAGGAGCGAGCACTGGAGCAGTGGAAGGCCTGGGAACTGAGAACACAGGCGAACATGAAGGAATCGAGCCGGCACGATTTCGATTGAAGGAGCACGACCTCAAGGATCTTGTTCTCCTTTGATGGCGCCTCGTGGCCGCTCTGTCGTGACGTTGGCGAGGTCGCGCCTTTTGTGCGAGAACGTGAGTGTCCAGAGAAGGGGGCTATATCTTCCGCCCGAGGTCCTTCGGGTCCCTGGAGATGAATTCGATGTACCCGTCCCGGACATTGAGGAATCCCACCTCCTGGAGGAAGTCGACATCGTCCTCGAGCTCCATGCACTTGTGTCTTGTGTTTGTAATGGAGCGAGAGATGGAGGACATCTTGACTCCCAGCTCTTCGGCGATCTCCATTACCTTCTTTCCCCTTTTAAGAAGCCGGAGGATTTGCCTTTCTCGACCTGTTATGAATCCCATGGATTCGATACCGGAAAGGGTGTATATTAACTCTATGAGGGCATTCTGGTCACATAGGATATATGCATCCATATTACTCATATGCGTTAATCCACTCTCGCCATCGCTATCGCGTGGTAGGCAAGTGTTCGCATGTGAAATCCTGTAGAAACCGAGAAGAACCTTCAGTAGACGAGTTCGATACGCACTTCCTTCTTGTCGAATCCGGAGAGATCGCGATTGTGAATAGCAGATTCGATAGCATCACGATAGCAAATGCGATAGCAAGCTGAATGGCGAGCTACCGCTATTCTCTCTGGCCGTGCGGCTAATAGCTCGCTTTACGAGGGAAGCGTCCGGTGTCCTTGCGGTAGGTCCTACCGCTATTACACGGTGTAAAGCACGATATAGCACGATACTAATAGCACATACAACACGCTCAGGGAACACGAGGATGCTGTCCTACCGCTATCCTCAACCACGACCTCGCTATTGGGCCGCACCGTTTCCTGCAACGATCCGCATTGACAGACAAAGAGGCGCTAACGCAAGCTGACCTACGAACTGTGCCGATGACGCATCCCCAGACCTTCTAGATAGCCCCTCAGAGCTATCAGGAGGAACGGAGCGACTACTCCCCCGCGACGGGAACTATGAAGAACAGCGAAGGAGCAGAGACGGTAGCTTGAGCTTCCTTTCCTCCTCTTGCTTGTCAAGGAGCCCGCGTGGTCCTCCCGCACCGTTTCCTGTGCTTCCTCCCGCTTTCTGGAGTTGCCTCAAACGTCTCCACATCGAAGTAGTCATCGACATTCTCGCAGATTAGCCCCTGCAAGACAGAGGGATGGGCCTCGATGTGGTGCGAAGAAGGAGGGCGGCCCCCTACACCACCCTACAGACTGCGGCGAAGTCTGTGTTACGTGTCCGGCGATCCGTGTAGCAGTGTGGGTAGCATGTAGTCGCTACATTGTCTGGGTAGGAAGCATTACACGCCGTAACAGATAGCGAAGACCGGATCCTGCGGTTCGGCTCGCTACGGAAGGTAGCAAGTCTTGTAGTAGGTCCATAGCATTTGGCATAGCATCCTTGTAGCGTGTAGCTAGCTACAGCCTCTGGCCCGGCAGTAGCTACTACTGTAGCGCGTAGCGAGTCCCGGTGTCCTTGCATGAGCTCCTCATGCTACACTACGGTAGAAAACGAGTAGGAGAGGCACCTGTAACACCCCATCATGTGGTCTTCCTACAGCGGTACGACCATCCGCCACAGCGCGACGACGATGTTGTCGATAGTCCTACCTGAACCATGTGGGAAAAACAGGGACCGAAGCGACAGGGCAACAGCGTATGCCATCTAGATCCAAAAGCGCCAGCGCTCCACTGTAGTAGCTCCATCCACCTGAAGTAGAAGTTCGGCTGCGTTGGGTGGTACAGAATAGCTACGGGTCGTAGGAATGTGGCAGTGTAAGCTACGATGTGCGAACGTCGTTCCACTATCAAGGAACCGTCGCCGTACGGTATGTCACTCCCAGAGTGGGTCTCGTACGATGACTCCAAGATGCTCGACTAGTGTTCCTGGCGCAGTTGCCATCATATGTGCAGAGGACCCTGCCAGAATGAAGGATGGTCCAGAGTTGGGACGCACTCTCAGAGCGTAGACTATGCGCCGCAGTATGCCACTATTCGTAGCATCTGCCGTCGTAACAGCGCAGCGCAATCTGTACAACGTAGCATACTACAGGCTCTGGCTGTGTGGTAGAAGCTTCCATAGCGGGTAGCGAGCCCCGGTATTCTTGCGGTAGCTCCCGGTGCTACGAAACGGTAGAAGACGAGGTAGAGTAGCGTCAGCAACAGCGTGAGAAGCGCCCTTGAGCTACGCACTTGCTACCAAGCCGCTATCCGCCGTATACGGTCACTCCAAGATGCTGTCCATCTTTCACGCAACGCCACAAGACAAACAACGAACCAGACCCCTTGTCGTCTACGCACTCACCACTCAGAGTAGCAGAGCGCAACGATCTAGCTGCGCGTGATAACATCATTAGCTAGCATCCTCAACTCATCACGGCTGATTCGTGATATTCTATGAGAGAACCTCGGATGGGTGACCCTTGTCAGCTGAACCCTCGTTGCCCATCGAGGATGCGGAAACGGTAACTGATGGGGCACAGCAACCGTGGTCACTTCTCCTTCTCTCCCTCCGATTTCCAATGGTCTCTGACATCATCAAGACTGGGGGCTCTCGGAGGACTTAGGAATCCTGTTTGGAATGCCTTGACGAGGAAAGGCAGGTCTGTCTCTTCCTTCATTCTCCGCAGGTGGGTCTCGAGCTCATCAGGATCCCTTTTGAAGTACTTGAAGAAGGTGTCTCGGAAGGGTACCACGGACGACCTCAGGTCCTCTGCGGTAGGCACATACTTCTTCAGCCATTCAAATAAAGGACCTTCCACCTCATCCCACCCCTCTTCCGACTTCAGGAACTGGCTGAACCTGTCCTGAGTTCTTTCATAGGAGGCCTCCAACCTGCCCGGCGATGGTGTTACGTGAGCGACAACCATGCCCCTCAGGTCGCCAGTTGCTTGACCTTGGATGATGTTCTCGTACTCGTCCCTGTGTTGATAGATGAACCTTATGGACTTGAGAACGCCCCTGACCAATTCCTCGGTCTCCTCGTCATTGAGCTTGTTCTCCATTTCGTACATGAGCGGGAATGCGCTCATGGCCTTCCGAAGGTATTCCTCCAGTGTCATTCTCTTGATGTCAACGAGCGGAGCGACGAGGTTTATCCAGGCGAAGTATTCAATGATATATCTCGTGAGAGGATTCACATCCTCGATCTTCAGCTCCGCCAAAGCCTCGCCCAGTCGCCTTTGAGCGATCCTTGCCTTCATGTGCAGAAGTACGAGTGACAGAGACTCCATCTTCGTGAGAACCTCGATGAATGCCTTTCTCTCCTCCTCGTTCTCCTCGAAGTCGGAGACATCCAGACCGTATACTGTCGTCAGCATGCCAGATGTCATCTTTCTCAGATCCTGTTCTCTCAGTCTGTTTATGTCTGCGGACTTTATGGCAGCTCTCCAGTGCTCTCCATGGAGGACGTAGTACGTCTCAGGAGCCCTTTCCCCTCCTTTTGTCGGCCTTCTGTTACGGTCCACCTTCAACAGGATCCCCTCCTCGCACAGTCTGTTCAATCGCCTCTGGAGAACCTCATCATGCATTCCTTGTTTCAGAACGTTCCTTCTGATAAAGTCCGTGCCCTCTTCCACGTACTTCCCCAATATCTTCTGCGTGACTGGGTGCTCCATCAACTCCTCGTAGGTCATCCTCCTGGGCATCTGATGCACTTCCCTCTAAGTTGTCACACACATATGTGGGCACGTATTTATAACCTCTTCCCCCTATAACACTATGCATCGAGATGAAACGTCGGAGAAGCAGCAGGAAACGAAGAGGCGGTTCTGCCATTGAGAGGGGGAGCGGAGGACAGAAAAGGATGCAACCAACAGAGAGGATAGAGCCAAGGGGACTTACGGTTCAGGAATGCGTCGACCTCTGTATAGCACCGAGAAGGCTACCTGCCAATGCGACCAAGTTCCAGATCTGGAAGGGGATGAGAGACGAGCTCCTGGTCAGGTTGCTCTATGAAACCTTTGCCCGCGTCAGCGAGTTGCTTAGAGTGGATGTTCGCGACATCGATTTCGACAACGGTTCCATTCTCATACGTCATCCCAAGGGAAAGGCGGTCTTCAGGATAGAGAACGGAAGAAGAATCCACGTCGATACGGTGTACCGGCAGCGACAGGTCTTCTTCGGCGACTACACGAGGAACCTCATGATCCGCTATCTTCAGAGAAGGAAGAGAGGTCC
>JAJISH010000125.1 GCA_022848825.1 Thermoplasmatota archaeon | reverse complement strand
GCACTGAGAAGGACCAGCGCCCTTCCCAGGAGCACCTCCACGCGATCGTCAACGACAACAGCCTCGTCGGAGTAACCGACCGAGCCCTCCTCGTTCAACACATCGAGCAGAAGGGATTTCGCGATCAGTGAGAGGCCGGATTCCGGGCAGACCTCCAGGCACTTGTCGAGCTCATCCATCGCCCGCTTGGTCTCCCCCTTGGAGGCCAACAGCAGAGCCCTCCTGAAGCGGGACAGGCCGCCGCTCGGGGGCGCGATCTCGATCCCTGAGCTTGCTTTCTCCTTCCCCAGTCGAATGAGCTCGAACAGCCGCGCCCTCAGGTACCTGTTCTTCCCTTTCTCGGGCAGACCGTAGAGCTTGCAGTAGTGCTTCAGGGTCGGTCTGTCGGCATCAATCACTTCATCAACAGTTGGCAGTGTCATTTGCTCTTCTCCTTACATTCGTCAGAGACCTTGCATTCCGCGCATCCCTCATCCTTTGAATCGTAGTCTCCATAGCAGGGGTATCCCTTCTTCCTGACCCCGGACTTCATCTTCTCCTTTGCCGTCTTCGCCTCGATGAGGCTCGGGTCGAGCACCAGGGCCTCCTCGAAGCACTTCTGGGCGTTCGCATCCTCCCGCAGGTTCATGTGCGAGATGCCCTTCTGGAACCAGATCTTAGGATTGTCCTTGACTTCCTGGAGGATCTTGTCGAAGGCTTTGATGGCCTCCGCGTCGTCCCCTATGAGCTGGAGGAGGACGGCTTTGTTTATCCACGCATCGACGAAATCGGGATCGATCTCGAGCGTCCTCTCGTACATCTTCAGAGCCTCCTTCTCCTCTCCCAGCTTCCTCAACGCGGCTCCCCTATTGTTCAGGGCCTGGGTGTTGGAGGCGTCGAGCTCGAGGACGCGGTCGTAGCACTCCATGGCCTCTTTGTATCTGCCCAGCGAATGCAGGGCCACTCCCTTGTTGGTCCATGCCTGAATGAACTTCTTGTTGAGGCCTATTGCCCTGTCATAGCATGCTATCTCTTCCTTCGTCGTTCCCATCCTTGACAGAACATTGCCTAGAGCGAGCCACAGCTCTGGGTCGCCGATGTTGTACTCCGCCGCCTTCTTGGCGCACTCGAGCGCCATGTCCATTTCCCCGAGAGCCTCGCATATTCTGGACTTGAGTGACCATGCGCGATCGTAATTGGGCTTCAGCTCGAGAGCCTGCTCCACATACTGAAGGGCCTTCTTGTGACTGTTAATGGAGAAGTGGTCGTTCGCCAGCTTCATGATTCCCTCCAACCTGTCGATGCTAGGCAGGAATCTCGCGCCCTCCTTCTCGATGAACTTCTTTCGCAGCCTGTCCTCCAGGGAGTCCGCAAGGTCATACTGCCTGAGAAGTGAGATGAACCCGTCGGCGTCGAACATCTTGATCTCGAACTCGTCTCCGTAGGTCCTGGCATCCTCGCTGAATCCCGAGGGAGTGATGAATATACCTACCGCGTCCTTGTTCAGCGAGACTATCCTCTGCAGGTCCTCGGGTTTCGCGGTGTCCTTCTTGAATGCCAACACGAGG
>JAJISH010000124.1 GCA_022848825.1 Thermoplasmatota archaeon | reverse complement strand
CCAAAGAGGATCCGGAAAAGGGCAAAGGGGCCACCAAGGAGAAGGAGGAATAGCGTTGGCTCGATGGGCAGTAGCACACATTTACGCTTCCTATAACAACATCATCATCACGTTGACAGATCTGACAGGCTCAGAGACGCTCACGAAATGCAGCGGTGGAATGGTCGTGAAGGCCGCCAAGGACGAATCCTCTCCTTACGCTGCAATGAGGGCGGCCGAGCGGGTCGCTGATATAGCCAAGGAGAAAGGCATAGATAGCATACATGTTCGAATCCGGGCGGCTGGTGGCAACAAATCAACATCACCCGGCCCTGGCGCACAGTCCGCAATCAGGGCGCTTGCGAGGGCAGGACTGAGAATCGGAAGGATAGAGGATGTCACACCCATCCCTCACGACGGAGGGAAGTCGAAGGGTGGTCGGCGTGGCAGAAGGGTCTAGAATGAAAGTCGATATTCTGAAGCTGGAAGACGGATACGCGGAGCTGATTCTCGAGGACGTTGACCCTAACTTCGTCAATGCGCTGAGAAGAACCCTGGTGTCCAACGTTCCGAAGATGGCGATCGAAGACGTCGAGTTCCATCTGGGGCCTATTCGAGGTGAGGAAGGCGAGGAGTCTGAGAGTGTCACACCACTGTTCGACGAGGTGATTGCCCACAGGCTCGGCATGATCCCCATCCCCACGGACCTGGAGCTGTTCACATACCGAGACGAGTGCAAGGACTGTGCTGGTGAGGGGTGTCCGAACTGCACGATAATGTACTCCCTCAACAAGAAAGGGCCCTGCATGGTATACTCGGGCGACCTGGAGCCCGTTGGGGATTCCTCGCTCAAGGTCGTGGATGAGAAGATCCCGATAGTCAAGCTTGGCAGCGGACAGGCGATGCTCGTCTATGCGACTGCCATACTGGGGACCGGCAAAGACCATGCCAAGTGGCAGGTTGCTCAAGGCGTTGGATACAAGTTCTTCCCCGTCATCGAAGTCGATTGCGACACGTGTGATTTCTGCGGGACGTGCGCGGAGGTTTGCCCTCGCGACGTGCTCACTGTCAAGAAGAAGAGCGTCGAAGTCAAGTCCCCGCTCAGCTGCAATTTCTGCATGACCTGCGTGGAGGAGTGCCCGAAGAAATGCATATCCGTCGAGGGCGATAGGACGAAGATTCACTTCCATCTTGAGACGGACGGCTCTCTGAAGGCAGTAGATGCGCTGAGATTCGCACTCGATTCCCTCGCAGAGAAGTTCGAGAGCCTGGGAAAGAAAGTCTACTCGCTCAAGTAGTTCTTCTTCTGCGGTACGCCACCGCGATCGGAACAAAGAGAATGAATGCTACGGGCATGATCTCCGAGGGGAATTCAGGGATCAGTGTGACAACGACCCTGCCCTCGCTCAGCTTGGACCCGTCATCCCAGTAGGGGGACCCGATGGCAAGCACAAAGATGTTGTCATTGCTGAACTTACCGCCGTCTAGAGAGTATCCCAGGAGTTCGTTGTCTTGGGTACCGTTTATCATGTCGTCGTATGTGATGTTGTCATTGACAGGGTCCTCGAAGACGTACACAGCGCCTCGCGAGGTTTGCCCCTCGTCGGCATAGGGTGCCGCTATCGCAACATCTCCCACAGAACTCCCCATGATGTTGCCAGCGAACACAGCAAAGCCGAATCTCTCCTCACTGGACTGTCCAGCAATGTCCGCGTCTGGGGAAGCGGCATCGCTGATTCCAGTCCCGCTGGAACTCGCCTGATAGACGTAGGCCCTCCCCCTGTCCGTTCCACCTTCATCGTTGTACTGGGCTCCAACGACGAGGTCATCATATGAGTCAGAGTTGATTTTGCCAACACCGACGTCCGTGCCAAACTCCTCTTCTGCAGACTCGTACTCAAGAACACTGTCCGGTGTCTCATCGCCTGCTGAGAAATCGATGTCAATGCCATTGAAGATGCTCACCCTCCCGTCATCCTTGCCTGATCCGCTCAACTCGGCTTGAGGCTCACCGACTACTACGTCGTAGTAGTTGTCGTCGTCGATCCTGCCGCAAGCAAGCGAGTCCCCGAATCTTCCATATTTGTCGTTCGTTGGCGCGAGAACATCGTCGGCAGTCGACTCCGTCGCGGAGAAGGGACTCTGGTAGACGTAGGCCCTTCCCCCACCACTCTGTCCAGGCGCTCCCAGCACGACATCATCATAGTTGCTGTTGTCTATGTTGCAGACCGCAATCGCATCTCCAAACCCGCTGCCTTGCGTCTCGAACGTCACATCTGGTGTGGTTATCGGCGAAGACCAACTCGCCGAACCATAGTATGCATAAGCCTCCGGATCCGCGGCCTTCCCCCGACTTACGATCGCGTCCCAGTACACGTCGTTGTCCAGCTTCCCCGCCGCCACAGCGACTCCGAGTCGGTCGTCCGCACTGACCCCAAGTATCGTCACATCAGGACTGTCGTCGTCCGCCGTGAAGGGTCCGAAGTGTATGTGGGCAAGCCCTCTGAAGGTCAGGCTGTTGTAGCTGTTTAGATAAGCTCCAGCGAGCACATCAGCGTAGCCATCTCCATCGAAGTCTCCGACCGCGACTGACCGGCCGAGATTCTCGCCATCCGTTACGTATGTGCTGTTGTCCGCAAGCGTGTAGTTGACGCTCGGATCGATGTAGATGGGATAGGTCGCCTCTGTGAACCAATCCGCATCGCAAAGTAGCTTCAGATTCTTCGTCGACGTTGAGAAGCTGTATGTGCAATCCAGACGTTCTTCGGCGGAGTCGTAAGCGTACGGCGGCAGGATGGAGATCGCTTTGCGGTTCCCATCGTAGAAGTCCAGGCTGCTGGTCTCCCCAACTGCTCCTGAGGGATTCTCCTTCACA
>JAJISH010000123.1 GCA_022848825.1 Thermoplasmatota archaeon | reverse complement strand
CCTCGACGGCAGGGGGCATCCGCACATAGCATATCGGGAGTATGTCAATGGCGATCTCAAATACGCAAAGTGGACGGGAAGTGCGTGGAGTATCGAGACAGTCGACACCATTGGTCATATTAGTTGGTTCATTTCCATTGCAGTAGACAGCGACGACAATCCGCACATGAGCTACTATGTTCTTTCTCCCGATTGGGACCTCAAATACGCAAAGTGGACGGGAAGTGCGTGGAGTATCGAGACTGTAGACTCTATTGGTTATGTTGGCTGGGACAGTTCCATAGCTCTCGACGCCAACGATAATCCTCACATAAGCTATTTTGACTATACCAATCACGATCTGAAATATTCAAAGTGGACGGGAAGCACATGGAGCATAGAAACAGTCGACTCCGCTGGTGATGTTGGCAGATGTACCTCCATAGCTCTCGACAGTAATGGCAATCCACACATAAGCTATCAGGACTATGCTCCGAACATTGACCTCAAGTACGCGAGATGGGACGGAAGCACATGGAGTATCGAGACGGTGGACTCCACAGGTAATGTTGGTTTTTACCCTTCTATAGCTCTCGACAACGGCGATAGCCCTCATATCAGCTATTTTTTCCATTCGTTAGATGATCTCAAGTACGCCACCAAAGCCGACCTGCAACCACCATCCCGCTCGGTCACCCTCGACATCGACCCCGACACGCTCAACCTCAAATCCAAGGGAAGATGGATAACCGCATACCTGAGCGCGGAGAATGCATCTGTGTATGACATCAACATATCATCCATTCTTCTTCAAGACACCTTGCCCCCCGAGAGATGGGACTACCAAGACGACATCCTCATGCTCAAATTCAACCGCCAGGACCTGATAGCCATACTCGAAGTGGGCGAATCAGTGGAGATCAAGATAGGCGGGAAGTGGGAGGACGGAAGCGACTTCGAGGCATTCGACCACATCAGAGTGATCAATCCAGGGAAGAAATAGTGTTTCTAGCTATCCTAAGGTTTTCAGAATGAGAATTCCCGCCGGTCCTCATCTGAGCGTAATCCATGTCAAAGACTGGAGATAAAAAGGTTTATCTAATCATCATCCATAGTTCGGCGCACGCTCCCGTAGTGTAGTCCGGCCAATCATCTCGGCCTCTCGCGATATTCGCCCTGGCGGGAGTCGGGGACAGCCGAAGACAGGGGTTCGAATCCCCTCGGGAGCACTAGTTCTGCGGCTCAACTATCACTTTCAATGAATCCGCGGCTCTGAGGACCAGGTCAAAGCCCTTGGCGGTCTCGCCAAGACCGAGCCTGTGCGTGATCATCTCCTGAACACGAATCTGGCGGGAAGCGATCAACTCGATCGCATCCAGTATGTCCTGCTTGCCCGCCGCGTAGGATGTCGTGGCGGTCACGTTCTTGAACCAGATGTCGTTGAACGGCATTGGAATCATGGTGTCCGGATCCGTTGGCGCGAAGAACAGAACGCTCCCTCCCCATTCGACGAGAGACCAGGACTGCTCAATGGCTTTCCTTGCACCAGTAGAGACAATGACAACATCCGCCAGAAGCCCGCCAAGCGCATCTCTGAGCCTATCTGGAACGGCGTCGCTCGCGGGAATGGCTGCGTCCGCCCCGAACTTGCGGGCCATCTCCAGGCGATAATCGCTTATGTCCGTGCACGCAACGTTGCTCGCTCCCCGTGATTTGGCTAGCTGAACGTGAAGAATGCCCGTGAGGCCGCTTCCCACGACGACCACGTTCCCGTCCTCGATCCCCCTGACCTTCTTCTGTCCTCTGATGACGCAGGCAAGGGGTTCTATGAACACCGCCTGCTCGTGCGAGACCTCGTCCGGAAGCGGGTAGACGCCATGCTCCACATTGATAGATGGCACCCTCACGTATTCTGAGAAGCCTCCTGGGTCGAAGTTCGTGGTTCGCAAGGTCTCGCAGACCGTGTGATTCTCTCTCTGACAGAATCGGCATTCCATGCACGGCACGTGATGAGAAACGAACACTCGCTGTCCCTCTTCGTATTCCTTCACGTCACTTCCGGTTTCCACGATTTCCCCAGAGATCTCGTGGCCCAGAACGCGGGGAGCCTTTGGCAACCGGTACCACTCGATCACATCACTGCCGCAGATCCCGCTCGCCATGACCTTGACGAGAAGCTCGTCCCGCCCGATCTCTGGCACCGGCATCTCTTCAAGGCGTATGTCCTTGTTGTTGTAGTACATCGCGACACGCATGGCTTTCTCTCCCCAGAGAACGACACGTGGAATCGATCCGCGAAGCTAGGCCTCGCCGCTCTTGGCCTGATTGAAGACGTCCATCGCTTCCTTGGGCGTGGCGTTCTCGTGAACGACCGAGCGGACGGCCTTTATCATGGGTACGGAGTGCTCGTGCTGCCATATGTTCCTGCCCATGTCCACTCCCACTGCACCCATCTGGATGGCGTTGTACGTCATCTCGAAGGCGTCGATCTCCGTCTCCAGCTTCGGCCCGCCCGCAATCACGATCGGGACCGGACAGCCGTCGACGACCTTGTCGAAGTCATCGCAGTAGTATGTCTTCACGATGTGGGCTCCGAGCTCCGCCGCGATCCTGGATGCCAGGCCCAGGTAGCGCGCGTCTCTCTTCCCCAGCTCCTTTCCGACCGCCGTGACCGCCAGGACAGGTATGCCGTACTGCTCGCCCTGGTTCACGAGCTCCGAGAGCGAGAGCAGGGTCTGGCGCTCGTGAGACGTCCCCACGAATATCGACAGGGCCACGGCCGCCGCGTTCAGGCGGATGGCCTCCTGCATCGACGTCGTGATTCCCTCGTTCGCGAGGTTCTCTCCGACTATGCTCGTCCCGCCGGAAACCCTCAGAACGATCGGGTTCTCGATTGTGGCCGCGACTGATGAGCGAAGCACGCCCCGCGTGAGCATTATGGAGTCCGCGTACGGGATCAGCGGTTCCAACGTCTTCTCCGGTTTCTCCAGCTTCGTCATCGGCCCCAGGAAGTAGCCATGGTCGATGGCCAGCATGACTGTGTGTCCAGTTCTCGGCTTAATTATCCGTGATAAACGATTCTTCATTCCCCAGTCCATTTCTCATCCCCTCCCAGCAAAGAATGGGATTGTTTGTCAATAGAGATGGCGATATAAATCCTTTTGTCACCCGCCAGCAACTCACACTCTCGTGCTGACGGCCACGACTATGACGCCGCCCAACAGGATGGATGCAGCGAGATAGAATATCGGAAGGGGCAGCTTCTGAATCGCAGCAGGTCTGATCTCGCCCTCCACGTCAGCACTGACGAAACTCCACAGCAGTATCGCGACGTACTTGCCTTCCACCAGGACCTCATCGTTCACGCCAAGCGATGCGTTCTTGTCGTACACTATCGGTATTCCGTTGCCCGAGTGCTGGAATCCCTCGACATAGAGGACGTCTTGGCCCAGTATTTCGTTGAAACCGGAGATCCTGCCCTTGAACTTGATCGAGATCCCGTCTGTCCAGGCGGTACCCTCAACGCTCTTGGCGGCGTCTGCGGCCGAGTTGACACCGATCAGGGGAAACCACACGAGGCTCAGCACGGATCCGAGAACAATGAGAACGATGCCGATTGTCAAGCCGATCTTGTTCATGCCATCCCCGCGACAGATATCCCTCAGTGCTATATGAAATTCTCTCCATTCACTGGAGGATTCCCTCTGCGAGCTCCCTA
>JAJISH010000122.1 GCA_022848825.1 Thermoplasmatota archaeon | reverse complement strand
GGAGCTTGTACCACATACTGACGCACTCGCTCATGGCGGGCGGGGCGTTCATCATTGTCGCCGCCGCGAGCCACCTCGGCGTAGGCGAGAAGATATCCGACTACAGGGGACTGTGGAAACGGTCGCCCTTCCTGGCGTTGTCCCTGACGCTGATCCTGCTGTCCTTGGCGGGAATACCGCCGCTCGTGGGCTTCTTCAGCAAGTTCTTCCTGTTCTCTTCGGCAATCTTCGCCGGGGACTGGTTCATCTGGCTGGCCGTAGCGGGTGTCCTGAACAGCGCGATCTCCGTTTACTACTACTTCAGGATCGTCAAGGCCATGTACGTGCTCGAGGGCGAGGAGGAAACGCGGATAACCGTGCCCGGTCCCGTGTTCGCCTCCATAATGATCGCCCTGGCGGGGATAGCCATCACTGCCATTCTCGTGGGCCCGATCTTCGATTTCGGTGTGGCTGCGGGCAGCACGCTGTTCCCCTAACGGTCAATTTAAGTAAGCGGAAATCGTTGTTTCAATCGGAGGAATGCGTTGCTGATATGCCAGCACTGCGGAAGGGAATCATCGGAGAATGCTTCAGCCTGCCCCAGGTGCGGGAAGTCCCTTACTCCCCAGTTCTCGACGCGGCATCTGCAGCCGCCAGCGAGCTATCGGGCGCAACAGTACGCGAGTCATGACCCGGTCGAACCAGCGTATCCTGCCACCCAATTTATCCCGTCCGTCTTTTCTCGTGCGCCTCACGCGCTCCTGCAACCAACTGAGATCCCACCGTCGCCCTATGGCACCACAGCTCTGATTTGCGGGATCGCGTCAGTCACCTCAGGTATTCTGGGCATGTACCTTCCTATCGTGGGCGTGATTTTCGCACTCATCGCCATCCCCCTCGGTTCGGTCGCCGTTGTGCGGAAGGAGACACACGGCGCCACCGGGCTAGCCCTCGGGATCCTGGGCCTGATGCTAGGATTCCTCTGGATGCTCTGGCTCTCATCCATCCTATACGGTTTTGGTTGAAAACCAGACTTCACGTGGGCCTTGATAACCACTCCGAAAACCTAATCATAGTGGAGAATCACGGCACTGACAGAGTGGTTCCCCTGAGCTCGAAGTCCAACTCGAACTGGATGTTCTTCGTGGTAGCGGGTATCATCGGCTCGGCAATAATGGCGCTCGCCTGCGCACTGGGCACGATGAAGGGGAACGAGAGCTCCTGGAACAGTTCCCAGGCCATATGGCTGTCCGCTGACATCCTATCCATCTTCCTTGTCGGGCTCGTCGCGAACGCCCTCGCATTCCTCGGCCCCAGGCCCTTCTTCACAAGGGGGCAGGGCATCTTCTTCGCATCCGTGCTCGCTGCGGCGTCCTTTCCGCTGATCTGGTACTTCTCGGGCGATCTGCTGTTATACGCCTTCCTCCTCAGCCCGGCACTGCTCGGTCTGAGCTTGGCGGGGATGGGCGCATGCTACTTCGCATACATGATCAAGCGGAAGTCGAACCCAGAGGCGGGCGTGGCGGGCTTCTTCTACTCCCTGAGCGGGGTCATCATCCTTGTCACCTACTTCAACGCGATGTTCCAGTACGGTGCGTACATCTCTCTCGGCTGGACCTATCTCCTTCCCGGCACTATCTTCGCCTGCGTCTTCTACTTCAGGGTGTTGGCAAAGGAAGTGAGCAGGCCTCATCCTAGGGCTAGGAGAACGCATCTGCGCTCGCCACGGTAGACCGAAAAGTACATAGTTCGCTAACCTCTGACAAGCATGTGCGCAGGGAAGCGAAGACCTTTCTTATCTCACTAGTATCCTGGTTTCTCGTCCTGGCCTTCCTGATGGCTCTTATGGGAGAAGCTCTATCAAGACCGGAGGACTGGGAGTTCGAAAGGAAACTCACGGACACGGGATATGCGATCTACCCAAAGGTCGCCCTCTCTGAGGACGTTGTCCACATCGCCTATTTCAAGAACCCTTCGGAATGGCACGATGGTCCTCGGAGGGTGGCCCAGGTTGTCTATACGAGAAGCACCGATGGCGGAAGGAGCTGGTCTCGCCATATCTTGTCTCAAGAGTGCTACGCCTTCCACGAGCCCATCGCGATAGCTTCTTCAAATGACATGGTTTATGTGGCCTGGTCTGAAGAAACTGCTGACTGGGAGCATAACCTGATGTTCGCCATCAGTCACGACCAAGGGATGAGCTGGGGCACACCACAAATACTAGCCACTCACCGGGATTTCATTGTCTTGTCACTTGAAGTGGTTGCAGAAGGCGATCATGTTGTGGTGCTGTATATGACCAGAGAATACATACCGGTGCCCAATTCATCTCTTATGATCGTAAGTGAAAACCGTGGCGATGACTGGTCAAGACCGAGGCATGTCCCCAAAGGCACAGGGAACGTCTACGACGCGGTCATAGTTGATAGCGCTTTGTACATCTCTTTCTGTTATTGGCAATGGGGCGGCGATGATGTGTCATTTCTCCTATTCTCTCCAGACTGGGGGACAACTTGGAACGAGTCGAGAATAGGGCAAGACATCACCGGGAATTTCTGTGCGTTCGACATGAAGGTCAGAAACGACCGGATTGGCGTACTAGCAGAAGAGGGCTACACGCACTCAGCGTTGGTTGACCTCAATTGGTCTCACCTGAACCAGAACGTCTCAGGGTGGAGACTGTTGGATTCAGACGACACGCTTCTGGCTCTCAGTTATTCTCGGAATGATGGTGTGTACGCCCAATTGAGTTATAACGAGGGAGAAGAGTGGACGGTGAAGGCCCCCATCCTTGAGCTGAATGAGCATTATCAGAGGGACTTCGACGCCGAGTCCTCAGGCAGCGACGTTGCCTTTGTGTGGATAGAGAAACGGGAAGCGACCGAATTCATGAACGAGGAGGTGTTCCTGATGGTTAGTCATGACTTCGGTGTGACTTGGAGCGAACCCACACGAGTCACAGACCACGTCTACGAATTGGCCTTGCCTTTGTTCGTGGTCACTGTTCTAGTGCTTCTCCTCATGACGGTGCTGACGATTTGCTTCTTCGGAGAATTCATCCGGGCGCGTCGAAGAAGACCGATCCTTTCCTGAGACACGAGGCAAGCACCAACAGGAGTAGAGTCCTTCGGTCAGTGAAAGGTATGCCCAGCGCTTTCCTCCACCCAGACAAGCGTGTCCTCCTCCCCGTACATCTCCCTCGCGAAATCGAGATGCCTGACCTTTTTGCCTGGATAGAGCTTCCACGCGAGCAGGTCGACCTCGAGGGGCGCGTTGCTCAGGAAGAACAGTTCGAGACTTTCCTCAATGCCACCCCACCTCTTCTCCTGAGCCTTCTTCATCGTCCTGCACGCGTCGCCGATCACGAGTCTCACGGGATACTCGCCGTGAAGCTGCGCGATGACCTTGTCCAGCCTCTTCGGTCGCATGTGCAGTTTCATCCTGATGTTGCGTCTCGTCAGACCGAAGTTGTTCTTCAGCGCGAACGTCATCCCGCAGACGAAGTGCTCCTTGAGGACCGGAAGCGAGACGATGCTGTCGAACTCGAGCGGGTATTCGTGGATGGGGTTCTTTCCCATGAGCCTTGTCCCCGTCCCCCTCAGGTCGAGGAACTCGACGCCGAGCTCCTTGCAGACCTTCGCCACCGGATGCTCGTACATGTCCATCTTGCCCTGTGCGGGCGAGTCACCCACCGCGATCTTCGAGCAGGTCCCCTTCAGTCTTTCGAGAACGAGTCGGAGAACCTCCGCATCCGTCGTCGTCGGGTAGTGCTCGGAGGACACCATGTTGGGCTTGAGGAAGCAACTTCTCCCCGCCAAGGGAGCAAAGAGATCGAGCTTGTCCACGAGCTCACCGAGTCGTTCGACCTTGCTT
>JAJISH010000121.1 GCA_022848825.1 Thermoplasmatota archaeon | reverse complement strand
ATGATACCGATTTCCCAGTTCGGGTTCATCTTCGTCATATGGAACATGGAACAGGAGGGCAAGTAATGACGCGAGAGGACCTGGAGCAGGCCAGAATCAAGATGTACGAGAAGCTGGACCTCGCCAAGCCTATACTAATCGTGAGCGGGAGCATTGCTGCGGTTCTCATCATCATCGCCATCCTGAACATGATGGATGTGGTCGATATCTCACTGCGTTCAGGGGAGACGCCGATCAAGAGGGGAATCAACTTCATTGTCTTTGCAATGCTCGTCATAATGGGGCCATACGGGTTCTACATGCAGAAGAAACTGAAGGAAGTCGCGGCCATCGAGGGAAGGCTTCCGGACTTCCTCAGAGACGTTGCCGAGGCGGGAAGGTTCGGAATGACCCTTGCCGACGCAATTGTCGTGGCCTCGTCCGGTAGGTACGGGAGACTCACAGCAGAGATTGAGAAGATGGCTGCCCAGATCCAATGGGGGGTTCCCGCGAGCGAGGCCCTCAAACTCTTCAACGAGCGTGTCAAGACACCGATGGTTAGTCGTGTCGTCAGCATAATCATCAAGTCGAGCGATGCGGGCGGAGATGTTGCGGATGTCCTGACAATGGTCTCGCACGATGCCAAGGAGACGCAACTGACGGAATACGAAAGGAGCATTGCGATGTCGACATACATCGCTGTCATCTACATCTCGTTCTTCGTGTTCCTTGTCACGATCGCAATCATCAACGCGACTTTCCTCCCGAAGATGCTTGAGGCGAGCGAATCGCTCACCACGTCAGGCGAGGGGAGTGGCGGTGCGGTGGATAGCCCACTTGCATCTGACCTGCCGAATATCGTGGAGAGCATCAAGTTGGCCTTCTTCCTCGCAGCGATAATACACGCTGTGGGGGACGGGCTTCTCGCGGGAGTTCTTGACAACGGGAGAGTGATCAGCGGATTCCGGCACAGCTTCCTGATGCTATTGATCGGTTTCTCCATACTGAGTTTCATCTAGGTGATAGAATTGAGCGAAGCGATAGGCAAGGGTGTCAAAGAGGAGCTTGAAGAGCTCAAGAGGAGAGAGGTAGAGACTGCTGCAAAGCTCAGACAGCTCGAACGGGACAAGACGGCGACGGAGGGAGAGCTGGAAGTCTTGGAAGAACGCAGGAAGAGAGGCGTCTTCTCCGCCCTCGATGCCGTCAAGAGGGGCTATTTCAGCAAGCTTCTGGGCAAGAAGGGGATAAAGGTCCTCTCGCCCATGGTCAGTGCGGTCGAAGAGAAGACCATGGGAAGAGTGACGACGATACCCAAGATCTCGAAGAAGGACCTCACAGAGATTGAGATCCTGCCCATGATTGAGGGCTATTCCTATGTTCGCATAAACTACGACACGCGCGCGAACGAGTACACGTACGAGGTCATCGAGCCGAAGCTCCTCCCAGAAGAGGAGGACATACTCGAGGTCCTCAAGGAGATCCTGGTCGAATCACTCGAGACGATCGAGGAAGAGGACGAGAGAGTGAAAGAGACCTACCTGAGGAGGATTGTGGACGGTCTTCTCCGAGAGCTCGGCGTAAGCCTTCACCCCATATCCAAAGAACGGATAATGTACTACGTGCTCAGGGACTTCATCAGGTACGGACCCATCGATGTCGTGATGATCGATGTCAACGTGGAGGATATCTCGTGTGACGGAGTTGATATCCCGTTCTACATCTATCACAGGAAGTACGGGTCCATCCCCTCCAACCTGAGGTTTGACGATGAGGGGGAACTCGATTCCTTCGTCGTTTGGCTGGCACAGAGGTGCGGTAAGCACATCTCGGTTGCGCAGCCGATGCTCGACGCCACGGTCCCGGACGGATCAAGGCTTCAGGCGACGCTCGGCAAGCACGTCACCAAGAGAGGTTCGAGCTTCACGATCAGAAGGTTCAGGGAGAACCCGTTCACACCTCTGGACCTGTTGAGATTCAAGACCCTGAATGATGAGATGATGGCATATCTGTGGCTCGCCATCGAGAACGGTCAGTCCATGCTCATATGCGGTGGAACGGCGAGTGGAAAGACGACCACGCTCAACGCCATACTGCTCTTCATACCGCCTCAGATGAAGATTGTCAGCATCGAGGACACGAGAGAGCTCAACCTGCCGCACGATAACTGGGTTCCCACCGTGACCCGTGCTGGATTCGGGACCAGGAGCAAGATCACGGGCAAGTCGATGGGAGAAATCGACATGTTCGACCTGCTGACATCCGCTCTGCGACAACGACCTCAGTATCTGATGGTCGGAGAGGTCAGAGGAACGGAGGCCTACGTCGTCTTCCAGGCGATGGCAACGGGAAAGAGTGCGTACACGACGTTCCACGCTGAGGACGTCCAGGCGATGGTCCACAGGATGGAGAACGATCCCATCAACCTCCCGCGCGCTCTCGTCTCCGCACTGGATGTCGTCCTGATGCAAGCCCAGGTGAAGGTCGGGACCGACATGACCCGAAGGGTGAAGTCGCTCACGGAGTTCATCGGCGTGGACCCGGAGTCGGATGAGCTCATAACCAACACGGCCTATTCATGGAACCCTGCGGACGACACCTTCAACTACAGCGGGCACAGCTACGTCTACGAGAAGATATCCATCGCGAGGAACTGGTCACAGAAGAGGATGGAGCAGGAGGTCCGGAGGAGGATTGGGCTCTTCAAGTACATGAGC
>JAJISH010000120.1 GCA_022848825.1 Thermoplasmatota archaeon | reverse complement strand
ATCCCTGCGTCCTGGGCTCGAGCACCGTGACAGAATAGGCGAAGTTACCAACCGTCGGATCTACGTTCTGCACCACCAGAGGCACATCCACAGTATCCGAGCCCCCGTCATCGTCGACGACCGTGATCCGGATTCCGAGGGTGAAGTCGTCTCCGTAGACATGCGAATCCGCGAAGTCGCCCGTTGCATCAGGTTTCTGGTTCTCTTCACTGACTGCCGGTGCACTGGTCTGAACGTCATTCCAGTCAATAAGGGCCGTATGCGTGTCAAGCCATCCAGGGTCGTGCAAGGTCACGTGGACGGAGAACGATTGCCCCTCACTGGCGGGCGACGGTTGGAGAGTGATCGTGTCGATGATCGGTGCGACATTGAGGCACCGGTAGTGCGTCGTGTCCACGTCGCTCATCTCGCCGTCGGAAGCCTCCACTGTGACATCCGTCTCGTAGTCGCCGTCCCCGCACGTCATCGTAATCCTGGGAGAAGAGGACCAGCTCGTGTCCCATGCACCATCATCATCTAGGTCCCAGCGGTACTTGAGCGCGTCGCCGTTCGGGTCGGAGCTGCCGCTCGCATCCAGAAGTATGTCCGTCCCTTCATCTACCTCATACGGACCTCCCGCGGTGGCTGTGGGCGGCTTGTTCACTCTGTACACCTCGATCAGCGGTTTCGCCGAATGAGAATCATCCAATCCATTGTGGTCCACATCCGCATATGCCCGCGGGAGGAAGTGCCTTCCAGCGAACAGCTTGGGAGTAACAAGTGTGTAGCTCAGTATCTCCGTGTGGTATGGCGTGGGAGTCAAGTCATCATGGTAGCTAACGTCCGCCGCGGGCACATCGACCTTCCATCTGATCGTCTGCGATCCGTCTGGATTGTCCACAACGGCATCAGGTGCCGGAACGATGGACCCCGGAACGAAGGAGTAGCCCATTGGAATTGTGTCCTCGATCACCGAGTTCACCGCGTGTGGGGGACTCGTGACACCTGGCTCGTAGATGGCCAAATTGGTGACAGCAAGCGTGATTGTGATGCTGTGGCTTATGGCATCCTCGACATTCTTCCACAGAGGGGTCTTGCCCACAACGAGCGTGGGATGCAGGTCAAGGTAGTCCCATATCTCGTCGTTCGTGGGGTTTGGACCCTGAGCGATCTCCTGAAGTGCGTAAGGCATTATCTCTCCCCCGAGGAAGATCGTAGCGCCATATTGGGTCCACTGCCTGTGTTCTGTGCACCACCACACGGTCGACCCGGGAGGCGCACCATCGCCGTACTCGTAGTCCAGGTAAGAATACGGGGCTACGATGGCACTCGTCAGAGCTCCATCCTGAGTCGTCTGAGGATTCCAGGATTCCAGGGGATAAGGACTCAAGAGCATTATCATCTCGTTTATGTTGATCTTGAAGGTTCCGGAATTGGTCACCCGGAACACCGACGGATTGCCGTACGGATTGACCTCCGTCGTGATTTGGGCCCATCCTTTGGCGTAAGCTTCCCAGATCTTGATCATGTCAGGCATAGGCTGTGGTATCAATGGATCCTCCAGTCTCGCACTCGGTTCGGTTGCGGGTTCCGACACTGCAATCGCGGACGAAAGCAGCAGCATCGCGAACACCGACATCGTGGCGATTTTCTTCATGCGGCTCCCCCAGTACCCCTTTAACCTATCGGATTCGTGAGTGATAAGCTTTTCTACATAAGACCGCTGGTCAGACCGCGCGCATGAGGATGCGATTCCCGCTCAGGACCTTGCCCAGGGACCCAGTATCCCCTTCGAGTTTGCCGAAGACATTCACGTTCTCGTACGCTCTGGGCTTGTCCGAGACGCTGACCGGGGTCCTTCCGAAGAATACGGCTATCGCCTTTCCAGCGGGCCAGAAAGCGACCTCTCCGACCTCGATGTCCTGACGACCGTTCTCCTCAGGAATCTCCAAGGCCGTTGCGAAATAGAACTCGTCCCCCCACCTGATCGCCTCGCCCTCGATTGGCAGGCTGTCGAGGACGACCTCCGCCGTCTGCGGATTCTCGTCCGTGATTATTCCCTCCAGCGTGATGTCCCCCGACACCAGCTCGAAGCGGTTCATCATCAAACACCGATGTCGATGAAGGGCGATATTCCTATGACCTTCACAAGCACCAGGTTGAAGATGTACACAAACAGGATGATCAGAAATGTGACTATGAACGATTCCAGCCACTCGTCACCTAGGCTTGCTTCCGAGATTATCAGGAATCTGACCACGATCATCAGCGCCAGAAAGGCGACGAGGATCCCTATGACCGCATCCGTGAGGAGGCCAGCAAGAAGTGGCACGATGACGACAGCCATGACGGCCGTGATGAAAAGCCTGAGCGCATAGCTCGCGGTCAGGACCTCCTCCCTTGTCACCAGCCTTGTCGCTATGTAGAGAAACAGCATCACGATGAGCACTGTGACAACGAAGATGATCACGCTCACAATATCCAGTGATATCGAGATATCTGCCATGCGATACGTAATCCGCCCGCGACTATTAACGCGTTTTCCTCAGAGTCTGCGGGAGTGCTTCCTCGCATCCAACCTTCTTTCCTTGTCCTCTCTGACGAAATCCTCGATCTGGTCCATCAGACCGTCCAGTGTCTTGTGTATGTTCCAGTCGAAGTGCCGTGCGTAGAACAATCCCCTGTCGGTCGCCAGTCTTGCCCTCATCGTATACTTTCGCGTGTCCCCTTTCGAGTGGTGTTGCGCGACGTGTATGTTCAGGATTTTGGGCGTGAGAATCTCGCCTGTCTTGTCCATCGTCTTCTGGATGCGCTCGTACATGGCGTCGTATATCTCGGGTTCTTCCTCAAGCCCCGTGATCTGGACGAAGACCTCCTCGGTCTTCCCGAATGAGGCGATGAACTCTATGATGTCCACTTGGGTGACGATACCCACAGGCTCCCTCTTGTCCACGACAAGGATGCTGGATACGTCCTTCTCAACCATCAGGTCGACCGCCTCGGACAACATGGCATCTGGCGGGACAGTGATAGGAGGAGTCCTCATCAGGCTGCCCACCTCGATCTCGAGAGCCTCCTTCTCGCCAACGACCTCTCCTCTGGTCTCGCTCTCCCTTTCTCGGGCGAAGTAGTAGGCGAGGTCCTTGATTCCAACAACACCGACGAGATGCCCGCTGCTCTCACAAACCGGGACCGATCTCTCATCCAAGTCCTTCATCAAGTCACGGGCATCGTGCAGGGTGTGTGTCTCCAACACGCACTGCGGTGAGTGGGACATGATGCCGCTCACATCCACATCCAACAACATCTTCATTCCACGGATGGATTCTATCAGGTCGATTCTCGAGATGATCCCGAGAAGCTTCCTCTTCGACGTGACTGGAATGGCCCTCGATCCTGTGGACATCATCATCTCCGCGACTTCTGGAACGGAGTCCGTCTCCCTGATTC
>JAJISH010000012.1 GCA_022848825.1 Thermoplasmatota archaeon | reverse complement strand
GGACCTCCTCCTCGTCATCTGTCAGCTCGGGGACTATCGCCTCGTGCACGTACGTCAGGTGGTCCTCCCTCGCTTCCTTCGTCTCGGACAGCCTGTCCGCGGAGACGAGGAGCAGCTGCATCGGGTGCCCCTCCGTGAGAGAGTAGATGCCGTCGAACGCCTCGTCGTCAAGCGGCCCGTGGTGGCCCTCCAGGAGCTCTCTGGCGGCTTGGCTGTCCAGCCCGCCCAGGCTGAACTCCGCGACCGTTCCCTTGACGGTAATGTCCGCCCGGTTGTAGAAGGAGGGCTTCCTCCTGCTCACGGCTATGATCTTGACCGCCCAGTTCTCTCCCATGTCCATCAGCGCGGACAGGAAGGACTGGACGTGCTCGGACTTGTGGCAGTCGTCGAAGACCAGCAGACCGGTCCGCAGGTCCTCCCGCAGAACGAGCGCGAGCTCCCTCGGGTCAGGCTGGAACGTCTTTGCGTACCGGAACATGCGGTCCTTCCCCTGCTCCTTCAGGAATGATGCCAGCGCCCTCATTATCGTGCTGGGCGAGTCCCACTCGTGGGTCCTGTGGAAGAAGGACGCTCCCTCGTACTCGGAGGCGACCTTCGCGGCGAGCGAGGTCTTCCCGACGCCCGTGACGCCCATGAGGGAGACCAGGAGCGGTCTGGGCACGTCCGGAGTGGATTTCTTCAGGATCTCGGAGAGTCGGTCGACCTCCTTCTCCCGACCGAAGAACCTGTCTGGAAGCGGGAAGGGCCTGCTCGGCGGGAGCCGCTTGAGGAGGCTGAGGTCGACAATGTCCGTTTCGGCGATCTCCTCCAGCGCCATCGACGCGGACAGGCCGATGTCCCGACGCATCCTCTCGAGGGCTTCCTTGCCAGTCAAGCGGACCTCGCTCCCGTCTAGGTCCTTCAGCGTGACCTTCTTGTTCAGGATGGCTTCCCTCATCTCGTTGGCAAGGTCCTTGCCCTTCTCGGTGAGGAAGTAGGACATCATCTTCTGCTTGGAGCCCGTTATCCTTCTGCGGGCTTCCTCGACGTACCCTTCCTTCACGAGCCTCTTGACCTCGAACGACGCACCGGCTCGGGTCGAACCTATCGATTTCGCAATCCCCTTCTGCGTCACTTCCGGGGGTAGGTAGTAGGAATCCTTCTCACGGCAGTATTCTCTGAGATGAAGGACTATCCTGTCCGATATCGTAGTCTTGGACAAACCTCTGCCCCCTTTCAGTACTGAATGGTCTGACGCATTTTAAACCTATTCGGTAAAGGGAAATGTTCGAAGGAGCCGGAACCTGGGTCGCCTACTCCTCGTCCTCGTCCTCTTCCTCGGGGGGCTCCTCGAGCCCGAGAAGGGCGGGTAGCCCCTCCAGGTCCGGGACCTCCAGAGCCGGCTTCGTGGGCGCAGAACCGAGCCTCTCCTTCTCCCTGTTGACCCAGATCGCAGCGATCCCGGAGTTGACCGCGCCGACGACGTCCATGTCCAACGAATCACCGAGGTGCACGGCCTCCCTGGGCTTGGCCCCCATCTTCTTGAGCGCCGTCTTGAATATCTTCTTGGCGGGCTTGTAGGACTTCGTGCTCTCGGACGTGATGACCTCATCGAACACGAGGCCGTTGGAATCCAGGGACGCGGTCAGGATGTCGTCGTCGGCGTTGGAGACGACGCATTTCGGGACGTCCTCAAGCAGGTCGAGGATCCTGTTCACCTCCGGGTAGACGTCGGCGTAGCACCATCTCTGGTGCAGGCTCTCCGTGTACGCGAGCGGGTCCGCCTTCACCTTGTGGGCCTTGAACATCTTCCCGAGGCTGATCTCGTTGGCCTCCTTCATCGTGTGGAAGTCCTTGTTGAGAACGTTCCAGAACTCCTCCGACCATTTGTCGAGGAACTCCTCTCCCTCTACCTTCAGCTCGTATTCCTTCACGATGTCGTCGGCGACTTCGAGGAGGGTGTACTTGATGTTCTCCAGGATGGTCCCGTGCGCATCGAAGAACAGAACGCTAATCTCCATGGGACCTCCCCGCGTGCTCGCACATGTCCCCGAGGGGGCATGAAGCACACTCTGGCTTCCTCCTGCAATGGTTCTTTCCCAGTTGCACCATCAAGGCGTGGAACTCCCGATAGGTTTTCAAGTCTTTCGGTATGATTCTCTGGAAATGGAATTGTATTTCGTCGTACTCGTCGAGGTCGAACAGGCCCGATCTGTTCCCTATTCTCCTCGTATAGGCGTCGACGACGAAGTACAGCTTGTCGCTCGCATAGCACAGGATCGAGTCCGCGGTCTCGGGACCGATCCCGTCCAGGGTCAGGAGCTCCTCCCTCAGCGAGTCCCCGGGTTTCTCCAGGAAGGAATCCACGTCCCCGTAGTTGTCGCGGATGTACGAGGCCATCGCCTTCAGCCGCAAGGGCTTGGTCCTGGGGAACCCGCACGGGGCGGTGAGGGACGCGATCTGGCCCGTATCGGCCTGCGCAAGCGCATCCAGGCTCATCAATCCTGCCCCTTTGAGGTTCTCGATGGACTTCTCCACGTTCTTCCAGGCGGTCTGCTGTGTGAGGATCGCGCCAACGATGACCTCGAAGGCGGTCTCGGCGGGCCACCAGTCCTGCGGGCCGAAGTCATCCAGCAGCTTGTGATAGACTTCCATCAGCCTCTGCATCCAATGTGAATATGTCCGTGCGACTTCAATATTGCGGGTCTCGGGTTCCCGTGTACGGAAAACTTGAATACGGGGCCCGCGATAACGCTGCGGGGAGACGATTTGGAGATTGCCGCCGTCATCATGGACTGGTACGGGGTCATCGGTGACCGGGAGGAGACGTCCAAGAAGTATCGGACCGTCTACGCGTCCCTTCTGAGGTCCCGCTACGGCGGCTCCTTCGGGCGGTGGGTCAAGGCACACGACCTGGCGTTCGAGTGGTACGTCACGGAGTGGCAGAGGCTGTACGAGAAGCACCGCAACGGCTCCGCGTTCGAGAAGGACCTTGAAGCGAAGACAGTGAAGATGGCGTTCAAGGAGGCCGGACTGCACATCGAGAACGGAGAGGCGTTCCGCATCTCGACAGAGCTGGAGTACGACATCGCTTCCCGGCTTGGATCCATCTATCCCGACGTCGCCTCGTCGCTCGAGAAGATCAGGGAGATGCCGATCGACCTCTACATCGCCTCGAACGTGTCCTCGGACCATCTCAGGGGCCTTCTTGTAAGCTCGGGGCTGAAGGACACGTTCCTGAAAAGGCTGACCCCCGATGAGATGGGTGCGCGGAAGTCCGACGAAGTGTTCTGGAAGGAGGCCTTCAAGGAGTTGGGACTGCCCCCCGACGAATGTCTCGTCGTTGATGACGCCA
>JAJISH010000119.1 GCA_022848825.1 Thermoplasmatota archaeon | reverse complement strand
GTTGTGTTGACCGGGAACCACCATCGCCACGTGAAAAGGATTAATATCTCCGAAACCTTCCTGGCAGTATGGGGGAGTCCATTGATGCTGATTTTCTCGAGCGGGACAGACACGAGAGAATGAGAAGGATTCCGTGGATAGACCTGGACGCGGTCAGAACCGCTCGAGTTCTCGTCGTCGGAGCAGGCGCTCTCGGCAACGAAGTCGTGAAGGACATGGTTCTGGCGGGCTTCGCGGGAATCAGTCTCGTCGATATGGACCACGTCGCCAGGTCCAATCTGACCCGATGCGTGTTCTTCCGGGAGCAGGATTCCGAAAGGAGGCGGCTCAAAGCCGAAGTCGTTGCAGAAAGAGCTATGGAACTCGACCCAGCGGTCAAGATCACACCCTATACCGACAGAATCCAGGATATGCCTGAGGATTTCATCCCCTCTCATTCAATGATCCTCGGCTGCCTGGACAACGTGGCCACAAGGCTCCATCTGAACGCTCACTGCTACAATGAGGGCATACCATACATCGATGGGGCGATGGACGGGCTGATTGGAAAGGTGCAAGTCGTCCTTCCACCGGAAACGGCCTGTCTCCAGTGCGGAATGAACAAGACACACTCGAAGATCATGGAACTCAGGTTCAGCTGCACCGGCGAAGATGTCACGTTCTACGAGCCCAAGGTCGCCGCAGAGATCACGACAACGAGCATAGTCTCGGCGGTCCAGGTGAGAGAGGCCCTCAAGATTGTGTCCGGAAGAGCGGAGGCTGTCCTGTCCAATGTATTCTACTACGATGGCCTGAGAAACGTCTCAGAGACCCTCGAGGTCTCGAAGAACCCTGATTGCCCACATCATGGGGGGCAGTAGTTTTGTCCCTCCGAAAACCTTTAAGAACGCCTCAGGCAATAACTGTACGGGGGAGTAATCGTGACAACGAGAATCAGCGTCAAGAACGCGGAAACAGGGTCCTCGGTCGAGATGGAGTTGGAGGCCGAGAATACCGTCGAAGAGATAATCGAGAGCGCGGCCAGCTACTGGGAGGTCTCTCCTGGGGCCTATGTCCTCCGTCGCGGCAAGGCGGTTCTGCGCGGACAGTCGACGATTGTGGAAGCGAAGATTCGTGAGGGTGACGTGGTCGAGCTGATACCTGACCCTGAGGGCGGCTAGGTGCGGTTCATGGGGCTGCCGAAGGACATTCTGAGGTCCCGCGTGAGAAACGAGGTCCTGATGTGTCAGAAGAATCTCAGGCACGCCATCTCGGTCTCTGACAGGACTCTTCAGTCCTTCCCCATGGAGGTCAACCTGACGCTCGTGAAGACCCCCGGACCCATCTGGAAGGATGACACGATAAAGCATCGATTCACACACAAGCTGTCGATTCTGATAACCGAGGAGTATCCGTACGAGAAGCCCATCGTCAAGTGGAGGTCAGACGTGTTCCATCCCAACATCATGCTTCCTGGTGATGGTGGATACGTATGCACGAGGCTCTTGGACGACTGGAGTTTCAACTCGACCCTGCTCACGTTCGTCAAGGGAATCGAAACGCTGCTGACCAGTCCCAACCCCGCGAACCCCTTCGGTAGCGACTCGTGCACGCGGGCAGCTCAGTACTTCAACACTCACGAGTACAGCCCGCCAAATGTGATTGAGGGTTCCAGGAATAAGCCGAAGATTCTGGGATGACCCATGAAGCGCCCGCGCGTTGTGAGCGAAAGGAAGAGAGCCATCCTTGAGCGGTCGCCACCGCCGTCAAATCGGTCCAGGCCCCATTTCTGGCTCAAGGAGGAGAAGAGGAGCGATGTCGAGGAAGCACTCGCGGGAACAGGACCACTTCCTTTGTACATCTCTAGGACCGCCGAGGCAGAGATGAGGAATCACAGCATCTCTTCCGGGAATCAGAACCTCGAGGCGATGGGTCTCCTTCTGGGTGACGTCTTCGCTCACTCAAAGAAATCCTACACCGTGGTCAAGAACGTCGTTACGACGGATCTCGAGGCATCAGGCGTCTCTGTGAGTTTCCACAGGAACGGGTTCGAAACGCTCTTCGATCGCCTCGACGAGACGGATTTCGATTATGTCATTGTGGGCTGGTACCACTCCCACCCCGGATACACTTGCTTCATGTCGCCCAAGGACATTGAGACGCAGCAGCGGATGTTCAGGGAGGACTTTCACTTCGCGGTTGTCCTGGATCCGTTGAAGCTGCAGATTGAGGCCTTCACACTCCACGGGGAGGGTTGCATATCCGTACCCTTCGCGGTCTACCAGGAGGAACACGAAGATCCGTACGGAAGGAAGAAGCTCTCGCTCAAACCCAGATAGCGTGTCTGCCTCTCATCTTGGACTCCGTTTCCTTCCTTTTCTCCATTATACGCGCGATGATCCCGTCCAAGAAAACGAGCGCAGAATCCTCGAACAGAGTGCCTAGCGGGGCGAGAGCCGCGGTCTCATCATCCGGCTCGGGATCCAGAACGACCACTAGGTTGGCCGCGTGTGCGAGTTTGGAAGTCCTCCTACTGGTTATCACTATTACCTTTGCCCCGACTCGTCTGATGATGTTCGCTGTCTGGATTGCCGACATGGTCTCGCCCGTGTTCGAGATGATCAGCGCAACATCGGTGTCGTCCACGATCGGGGTCGTTGTCTCACCGATGAAGAAGACTTTGAGGCCGAGCTGAACCAGGCGTATGGCGAAGGCCTTCCCTATCAGACCGGACCTGCCAGCACCATACATAAACACCTTGTCCGAGGACAGCAAAAGTCTGACGATCTCCTCGATGGTCTCTTTGTCCCCGTTCGCGAGGATTTCGGCTATCTTCTTTGCGATGTAATGCGATGATTCAGTTGCCCTGCTAGTCACTTCTTCTCCCCCTTGGCGATCTTCGCGACCCTTCTGGCCAAGACCCTCTCCAGTATGACCTTCATGTACATCGCGTCATGTTCCAGGAGTGGCGAACCGGAGATAAGTGTGATGTCGTAGTTATTGTCCAGTATGCATTCGGCGAGAGGTTCGAACCTCAGATCACCCTTCTTGATCGGAGTGTATCTAAGCTCGTTCCCGTCTGCGTGCTCCACGCCGGAGAAATGCGTGTGGAAGTGCCCCCTCACGTGCTTCTTGAACTTGTCGAAGAGCTTCTGGAAATCTTCGCTGGTCCTCAGCGAGCCGCCTTCCCGCGAGTGTATGTGTGAGAAGTTGAGCACGGGAATGACACCTTTGTACTTCTCGCAGAGGGAGATGATCTCCTTCAGACTCCCAAAGACCTCTTGTCTTCCGCTGGACTCCAAGCCGAGTTTCGCCTTGATCCTCCTTGACCTGAACCACTTGAGAATCGAGTCGAGGTTCTTTCTGACCCTTATGCTCGCTTGCCTGTTCGTCAGGTCACCGTAGAGACCGAGATGGGTCACCACGACCTTCGCTCCCATCTCATTGGCAAGGAGCCCGCCCCATTTGACGTTGTTCATGCTCCTCTCGCCCATGTCCTCTATTCCGATGAGATCCATGTAGTAGGGCGTGTGAAGGCTCAGCTCGATGTCGAGGTCCCTGGACAGTCTTCCCAGCTCCACGAGTTCGTGATAGTCCTTCGCTATGCCTGATGCCAGAATGCGAAGGAGGTCTCCCTTCATGACCTCCGCGTCCAGTTTGGCGATCACTTTCTTCCTGGAGCCTTCCTCTCTGACGATCTCAACAATCAGCGCGTTCGGTATGTCCCTGGCCGCGATGCCAACCTCTTCCTCTGTGGCATGTCGTTCAACGAGCCCCACTCTGACCAGCTGAACCTCCATCGCGGTGAGACCGAGGTTGTGGACGTCTTCGATTCCATCTCGCAGGGTTCTACCTTTGCACGATAGGGGGATGCCCGCTGGGCCAAAACGTATCATTACTCCACCAGACTACTTACCTTACCCGAAGGTCTTACTACTTGGCACGCATTTATATTTATAGTTTTCGAT
>JAJISH010000118.1 GCA_022848825.1 Thermoplasmatota archaeon | reverse complement strand
GGAAGAAAGGAGGAGTGACAATAAAACTGTATCTCGTGCGGCACGCTGACCCAAAGAGCGAGGCGGAGGGCCCTGAGAGGTCTCTGTCGGAACTCGGGGAACGGCAAGCGGACAGGGTTGGCAGGTTCGCCCTCGATGCGGGAGTGAGCGTGAATCAGATTCGACACAGCGGGAAGAAACGGGCAGAGGAGACCGCCGAGATCATCGGGGAGCATCTCTCCCCGCCAAAGGGCGTAGTCCCGATTTCAGGCATAGCACCGATGGACGACGTTCTTCATGCGGCGGAGACGCTCGCAAGCGAGGAGGACGATATCATGCTTGTCGGCCACTTGCCCTTCATGAACCGCCTAGTCAGCCAACTCGTGTTCGGCATTCCTGACTGCGCCGCTGTTGACTTCCCCAAGGCGGGGATGGTCTGCCTCATCCACGAAACCGGCGGATGGACCATCGACTGGTTCGTGAATCCGAGTGTCCTGCCATAGAGTCCGCGTCCCGCTGTCAGCAGATCCTCGGTATCGGGTCACCAACGGGCATGTCTATGATCCTCTTCCCGCCAACGAGGGTCTCCAGAACCACGCCCCTAATGTCCGAAGTCGCCTCGCCGACGATCGCAGCATCCTTCCCCTCCTCGAAGGACCTCAGGGCTTCGAGCACGGCGTCCGCCTTCTCCTTGACCACCGCCACAACGATCTTGCCTTCGTTGCCTATGTCCAGCGGGTCGAATCCCAGCATCTCGCACGCGGAGTGGACCGCATCACGGATCGGGATGTCCGTTTCCCTCACGGCTATCCCCACGTTGGACTTCTCTGCCCACTCGTTCAGCGTATTCGAGAACCCCCCGCGCGTCGGGTCCTTCATGGCAACGATGCCACCCTCCTCCAGAGCCCCGCCGATCATCTTGTTCAGAGGAGCGACATCGCTCTCCAGCTTCGATTCGAAGCCGTAGCCTTCGCGGAAGGAAAGCACCGTTATCCCGTGGTCGCCCAGGTAGCCCGAGACGATTATCACGTCCCCCGCGCGCACGTTCGAGTCCCTAATCCACTTCGAATCGAACTCCCTGTACCGCCTTACCTCCTCGATGTTGGAGTCTAGGTAGGGGCTCCTCTTTCCTACGCCGGAGGTGTTGACCACGACCTGATCGAGCGCGCCCTTCTCCATGACCTTGAGGTCGCCTGTCACGATGGGCACTCCCGCCTCCCTGCCCGTCCTGCCACTACTCGCGATGAGGCGGTCGAAGTCCTCGAGCGGGAAGCCCTCCTCGACTATCAGGCCACAGGAGAGTGCAAGAGGTTCAGCACCGACCGCGGAGAGGTCGTTTATCGTTCCCGCGACAGCGAGGCTGCCTATGTCCCCGCCTGGGAAGAAGATCGGCTTGACGACGTAGGAATCCGTGCTCAGGACGATGCCGTCCACGACAGCGGAGTCGTCGAGCTCCTCGAGTGCCAGCTCGACCCGTTTGTCATCCGCCGTTCCACCGAGGTGCTTGAGAATCCTATCCTTGATGAGCGAGCCCATCACCGCCCC
>JAJISH010000117.1 GCA_022848825.1 Thermoplasmatota archaeon | reverse complement strand
CCCTGACAAGGGGGAAGGCCACGTGCCCATCTACCAGGACCTCACCCTCGTTTTCAGCAAGCCCCAGAACGAGTCCACTGTGACATGGAACATCTCTCAGGGAATGGCTCTCGCGGGGAGCTGGAGCAACGGCAGCACGCGTCTCGTCCTCGCGCACGCGGAACCGTTCATCGAGTGCGCGAATTACGACATCGAGGTTGACGGATACGACTGGCAGGGGCTGAGGTTGGCCCCTCCGAAGGTCTGGTTCTTCTCGGCCGTGTGCTACCGTCCGTACATAGTATCGACGGCCCCTGAGGACGGGGTGGTCCAGGTCCCGCTGAATGAGACGATAGTCGTGGAGTTCAGTGAGACGATCAACGAGACGACCCTCGAGTGGGACATCAATCCCGACCCCGGCGGATGGGTCCTCGAGTGGAACTGGAACAGCTCCATCGCCTACTTCAACCACAGTGTCAACTTCACCGAGTGCCTGGAGTACGATGTGGAGATGATCAGCTTCAAGGACATGGACGACAGGCTGATGAAGCCCGGGCGCGTGCCCAATCCGTGGGGCTTCATGTCGCAGTGCGGGAACCCGTACATCGTGTCGACTGACCCGGACCATCTGCAGGAGGAGGTTCCGTTCGACTACCCGCTCACAGTCGTCTTCAGCGAGCCCATGACAACGGACACGGTGGCCTGGTCCCTGGATCCGAACTACTGGCCACCTGATACTATCGTCTTCACCGTTCAGTGGTTCGACAACGACACCAGGGCGGTGTTCAGTCACGTCATGGACTTCCACGTCTGTCAGGAGTACTCCTTCTGGATATCGAGCGCTGCGGACAAGGACTACGATCAACTTGTCCCGGGGCCGGTTCCGAACCCGTTCAACTTCACTACCGATTGCCCGAATCCCTATATCATCCTGGAGGCCCCATCAAACGGAGAAGTGGACGTGACGCTGACGGTGCATATCGAGATCAGGTTCAGCGAGACAATGAACAAGAACTCCTTCGCATGGACCATCACTCCCGATCCTGGCGGGTGGTCCCAGTACTGGAACATGAGCGACACGCGGGTCCTGCTCTCCCACTCGAATCTCTTCGGGCACTGCACCCTTTACGAGGTCGAGGTCATATATGTAGAGGATGTTGACGGGAATCCACTGGTTCCGGGACCGTATCCGCTGAACGAGACCCACCCGAACCCTTGGACGTTCAAGACGTACTGTGATGCGCCGTTCATCGTCTCCACAAGCCCGAGCGACATGGAGCAGGGAGTGCCGACCAACGTGAGTGTCCTCATCACGTTCAGTGAGGCGATTGATCCTTCCACGTTCCTGTTCACTGTGCCTCCCACGCTAGGCGGTTGGGAGACGGATTGGATGACAATGTCCGAGGTCTATCTGAACCGCTCGCACGATCTACCGGAATGCACGAGCGAAACAATCCACGTCACGCAGGCCACGGACCTCGAGGCAAAGCACCTGGTCCCAGGGCCCGTGCCGAATCCGTGGACCTTCAAGACCGTCTGCCCAAATCCCCAGATACTCCTCACGAACCCGTCTGATGGCGAAGGAGGCGTCTCACTGGACGCACCACTCGTAGTCGTGTTCGATAGGCCCATGGACCAGACCACGCTCGACTGGACCCTTAACCCTGACCCGGGCGGCTGGACGGTCGTGTGGGAGGGTAACTTCACCGTGCTCACTCTCACGCACTCCAACCTCTTCACGATCGACACCGTCTACGAGGCGGAGGTCGTTAGCATCCTTGACATGGAGGGGAACCCACTCGTGCCCGGACCTGTTCCCAATCCTTGGCAGTTCACGACCGGGGAGACGGTGAGCGCTCCCACAAACCTGCAGGTGCGGCGGACCTTCCCCGACGACGTCACGATAGTGTGGGATCTGGTGGGCGGTGCAACATCGTATCACGTGTACTCGACGACCGACAGGTTCGAGCCGTGGCCGTGGGCGAACATGATAGACGTAGCCGCCCCCGCGACGACGGCCATCCTAGCGGGTCACCTCTCGGACGGCCTAGACCATTACTACATCGTCCGGGCCTACAACGATGTGCTGGGGAAGGAGAGCGGCAATTCGACCATGGGCGCCAAGCTCAACAGGAACTTCGTGGCAAGTCCGATGGCATCGAGCATCTACTGGATGTCAATCCCTTACAGGAGCATATACACCAGCGCGAGCGACGTCGCGAACGAGCTGACGCAATCGAAGGTCAACGTCATCGCCAAATGGGACAGGGAGAAACAGGAGATGACCTCGTACTACTTCGCCCGCGGGAAATGGCGCGGGCGGGACTTCACCCTGAGCCCCGGTGACGGCTTCTACGTGAGCGCCGTGAGCGACTTCGCCTGGTACATCAATGGCACCGACTTCGGCACGAGCCTCGACTTCGGTTTCATGCCCTCGCCAACGAAGACGAACGCTCACTGGATATCACTCGCGCCCACGTCAGTCTACGCGAAGGCGAGCGACATAGTCATCGACATAGAGGGCGGCCTGGGACCGGGGACGAACACGAAGATAGTCGAGGTCAGGAAGTGGGACCCCTCGACCAGCACGGAGATCGTGTTCCACTACGACGGTACCGGATGGACGGGGATCGACTTCGACATCTCGGGCGCTGACGGCGTATGCCTGCAGGTGGTCTCGAGCTTCTCCTGGTCTCCGCGGCTCCTGACTCCTGCCGTGGACTGATTGGCGGATATCAGAATGCATAAATACGCCTCCCCACTTACCCGCCAAAGGGGAGTGACATGAGTTTTGAACCAACGGATCCAAAGGAGTTCGGTTTCAAGGACATAATCTACGAGAAGAAGGACTGGGTCGCGACCGTGACGATAAACAGGCCGAAGGTGTTCAACGCCTACAGCATCCTCGCTCTGCGCGAGATGGCGGCCGCCTTCAAGGACGCCTCGTGGGACGACTCGATAGCCGTCATCGTCATGACCGGTGCGGGCGACAAGGCGTTCTGCACGGGCGGGGACGTGAAGGAGTACGCGGACAACTACACAGCTCGGCCACGTGATTTCTGGAAGTGGATGGGCGACTACAATCATGCGCACGACATGCTGCGCAACTGCGGGAAGCCCACAATCGCAAGAGTCAACGGCGTCGTCGCGGGCGGCGGGAACGAGTTCCACATGAGCTGCGATCTGTCCATTGCGGTAGAGCACGCCGAGATACTGCAGGTCGGCACCCGTGTCGGGAGCGTCGCGGCGGGAGGTGCGACCCAGTTCCTGCCGATCATGGTGGGAGACAGGCGGGCGCGCGAGATACTGTACCTATGCGAGAGGATCGACGCCAAGAAGGCGATGGAATGGGGGCTGGTGAACCGCGTCGTGCCCTCGATCAAGGACTCGAGCGGGAAATTCGCATCCTTCGACGACCCGAAGGAGATGAAGGCGGCGCTGAAGTCGGGCGATTACAAGGTGGACCTTTCCAAGCTGGACGAGGCCGTGGCCGAGTGGGTCGAGAAGCTCGTGGACAAGTTCCCCGAGTGCATGAGGTACACGAAGCAGCAGACGAACTTCTGGAAGGACCTAGCGTGGCACAATACGATCGGCCATGCGCGTGATTGGCTGTCCGTGCACTTCGCCTCGTACGAGACGTGGGAGGGCATGAAGGCGTTCGTGGAGAAGCGCGAGACGGGATACCGCAAGCTGAGGGAGCTGGCGGCCGAGGGCAAATCGTCCGAGTTCGTGTGGGGACCCTACACGCAGGAATGCAAGAAGTGCGGCTCCAAGGGAATCCCTGAGTACTTTGACTTCTGCGGGAAGTGCGGGGAGAAGTTCGAATAGGCGGGCATTCCGCTCCTGTCCGGATATGCCACGGAGCATTTCGCCAAATCAGATTATCCAGATGTGTCATTTCAGGAGATTAAATATGTGGGTTCTGCGTGAAAGACAAACATGACAATACCGCAGAAGAAAAAGAACACCGACGATTCTGCCTCTCTTGATCGCGAAACAGCAAGGATGGTACAGCCGTTCTCGAAGGAAGCTTATGGGAACCTTATAGGATGTATATAGGATGAATATAGGATGCATATGGGATCATTATAGGCAGATTATGGGAGGCATATGGGATATGCGAGGTGGGAGCGGGCTCGTCCCGTATGAAGACTGGAGGAGAAAGGAGGAAATCGAATGAATGTCAGAGGCAACATCCTGTTGAGGTTCATCAGCGGGAAGCTGGGCGGTCTGGTCGGAAGGATGTGGAAGGGCAGATCCTACCTTTCGAAAGCCCCAACTTTTCCGAAGAACAGGAAGTTCTCGAAGATGCAGATGGAGCATCAGGAGAGGTTCCAGGACGCGGCTGCCTACGCAAAGGGCGCCATCAGGAACGAGGCATCGGCGGGACTCTACGCAGTCCTG
>JAJISH010000116.1 GCA_022848825.1 Thermoplasmatota archaeon | reverse complement strand
GCATGGACTGGTGACTCCACCGCCGCGACACCGAGCGCGCAGATAACAATGGACGGTCCGAAGACCGTCACAGCACAGTGGACAACGCAGTACTACCTGACCGTTGTCTCGGACCACGGCACCACGACCGGGCAGGGTTGGCATGACGCTGGCACACAGGCAACCTTCTCCGTGACCTCACCGGTCACAGAGGACGGAACCGAGTACGCATTCACCGGCTGGTCCGGTGACTCCACAGATTCCGGCAAGAGCGCCACAGTGCTCATGGACGCAGCGAAGACCGTTGAGGCGAGCTGGGAGGAGAGCGGATTCCTCGCCAAGTTCTGGTGGATCTTCCCCATCATCATAATCATCATCATAGCCGCGATACTGGCTATATGGATGATGAAGAGGAAGAAGCCGGGAGAGGAGGAGCTGCCTCCGCCTGAGGAGATGGAGATACCGCCAGAAGAAGAAGAGGTCTAGTCTCTTTGAAGGGTGCCGCAAGGCACCCATCTTTCCCTATTTTCTCATTCGACCTGAATTTCCTGAGCCTTTCCCTGCTTCACCAGGACCTCCGCGACTTGCCTGGGCAGACTCGTGACATCTTCCTTCTTGAGATCGTAGTTCCCCTCCACGCCCGCGAAGGACGGGATGTCCTCGAGTACCCTGATGATGACGTTCCGCGAGGGTGCAGAGGTCTCCCTCCGCGGTGTCTCGCACGCAGGTTCGGGCTTGCCCTTGCCGTAGATGCCCGCCCTCGCGTCCGTGATCAGCTCACCAATCGCCTCGAACATGGCGATCTCGGGTCTTGTGAGCGGCCCAAGGTCGACGCTCGCCCCGCCAGCCCTGGATGCCGCCAGAATGGCTATCTTCCGGGAACGCAGGCGGAAGATCTGGTCCCGCTTCCTGCACGCCTTCTGGTTCTCGTCCCTCAGGAGGGTCGCTGTCTTGGACTGCCCTCCCTCCTTCTGCTGCTCCTTCAACCTCGACTCGAGGTCATCCAGGTACAAGTTCAGCTTCTCGAAAAAATCCGGTTCGAGCGGAGTCAGAGATCTACGAGAGCTCTCCTCGCGATATATGCGGGTGACCCTCCGAAAAGAGATCTCCTCATCCATCAGCTGCGTAATGCTCCGCCTGATATTTTATCCTTCGCGGATAGGCTTAATACGTTACCGTCGATTCCATTCTGGATGATGGAGGACGCTCTGATAGCCCACGCGAAGGCGGTGTCCATCCGCCTGGAAATCACTCCGCGGTCCAAGGAGTCTGGTATCCAGGGATACGACGAGTGGCGGAAGAGGATCAGGGTGTCCCTGAGGGAGGAGGCTCGCGGCGGGGCCGCCAACAAGGAGCTCCTGCGCATGATCGGCAGGCTCTTTGAGGTGGACCGGGACAGCATCAAGATCACCGAGGGGCTCCGCTCGAGGAGGAAGACCGTCACGGTCGCGGGCATCGGTCTGGAGGATGCGCTCAGGACTCTCACGCGGGGGCTGCAATGAGAGAGGACCAGGCAGAGGAGCTCATCATAGTGATTGCGCGGCTGAAGGAAGAGAGCAGCAGATACCCGGCAATAGTCGAGGGCAGGAAGGACGAGAGGGCACTGAGGGAGATGGGGCTCTCCGGGACCATCCTCAGGCTCGACAGCGGGAGCTCCATCTTCAACTTCTGTGAACGCCTGAGAGGCGAGCATGACCGGGTCATCATCCTGACGGACTGGGATAGGAGGGGAGGCAGGCTCGCAAGAGCGCTCCGCGAGGGGCTCACAGCTAACGGGATCTCGTACGACGACGAGCTCAGGAAGCAGATAGCCTTCCTCGTGAGAAAGGAGATCAAGGATGTCGAGGGTCTGCCGAAACTGCTGTCGAAACTGCCTGGCAATCCCTCAGAAGGTCAATCGGGACGAAATGATTATATAGAACCATTCCCACTTAGATAACGAGAACCGACATTGGATTGGTCAAGTTCACAATCATCTATTCATTCAGCATTCAAGGTCTGGACACGAAAGTGGAGTAAGTGATTCGGACAGCGATTTCTCTGATGTCGTCTTTCTCAGAAGGTGTAAGAATGAACTTAGACCCGACAACAACGAAATACCTAATACAGGCAAAAATGGAAGCGGATGGAATAGTGGAAAAGCCTGACGTGGTCGGTGCGATCTTTGGCCAGACTGAGGGCCTTCTTGGTGATGAGCTCGATCTGCGGGATTTGCAGAAGGGCTGAAGAATCGGCAGGATTGAGGTTGAATTTTCATCAAAGCGGGGGAAATCGGAAGGAACTGTTTCCATTCCGTCCAGCCTAGATCAAGTGGAGACCGCCATACTGGCGTCATCGCTGGAGACCATCGATAGGGTCGGCCCCTGCAAGGCCAGGATAGCCGTCAAGAGCGTCACAGACGTCCGACTGACGAAGAGGCAGAAGATCGTGGAGAGGGCGAAGGAGATCCTCACCAAGCTGGTCGAGGAGTCCAAGTCCACCGGTCTCGATCTCACCAAGAGCGTGAGGTCCGCCGTGCAGGTGGAGGAAGTGATAACCTATGGACAGGAGAGGCTTGCGGCTGGACCCAACCTTCCGGACTCGGACGCCATCATAGTGGTCGAGGGCAGGTCCGACGTGCTCAATCTCCTCAAGAGCGGTGTCAAGAACGCCATCGCCGCAGAGGGGACGAACATACCCAAGACTATCCAGGATCTCTCCAAGGAGCGGGTCCTCACGGCCTTTGTCGACGGCGACAGAGGCGGCGAACTCATCCTGAGAGAGCTCCTCCAGGTCGCAGAGGTTGACTTCATAGCCAGAGCGCCGAGAGGAAGAGAGGTCGAAGAGCTGACCCAGAAGCAGATAACGAAGGGGCTGAGGAACAAGATCCCTGCGGAACAATACATTGAGATGTACGGGCTGACGGGCATCGACAAGAGGACACGCACCCGGGCTCCCGCCAAGGTCACCCGTCAGAAGGTTGCCGCCGCGCCCGAGCCCGAGAAGAAGCTCACTCCGAAGCTGGAGAAGTTCAGGGACATGCTCATCGCGCTGTCAGGTTCCTCGAAGGCGAGACTGCTGGACGACGACAATCGTATAAAGAACGAGATCCCGGTGAGGGACCTCGTCGATTCGCTCAAGTCGAGCGACGGGTCGCTGTCTGCTGTCGTCTTCGATGGCATCATCACGCAGAGGATACTGGATATAGCCGCCGACAGGGGAATCGACTCCGTCGTCGGATCGAAGCTGGGTAACGTGACGAAGCAACCCACGGCGATAGAGATATGGACCAGGAAGGACTTCGAGGCCTAGAGAGGTGCTTGGATAGCGAAAGAACCGTTCCTTGATGCCGAAAAGGGCTTCTCCCTTGACGAGCTGGAGGCAACTTCCGACGTCATCATCCCATCCGACCCTCTTGCCAGGGTCGTGGGGCAGGAGGAAGCGGTCGATCTTGCCAAGATAGCCGCCGAGCAGAGGAGACACCTCCTCCTCGCGGGCCCGCCTGGGACCGGGAAGTCCATGATCGCCCAGGCCCTTTCGCTGCATCTCCCCCGCCCGACGAACGAGATAAGGATCGTTCACAACCCGGAGAATCCAGAACGGCCTCTGGTCGAGATCAAGGAGGGGCCCGACGTCGTGAGAGAGGAAAGGGAGATGAAGGGCGCCGAGGGCGAGATGATAGACCCGAAGGAGGCTCCCATCAACGTGGCTGAGCGCCTGGGGTACAAGTGCGTCAACTGCGGCATATACAGCTCCCAGAGCGAGAGGATGTGCCCGAAGTGCTCGAGACCCAAGACCACATCCGGTCAGGGTACTGGTAACCCGTTCGGTGACCTTCTTGGCGGTATCGTCGAGGTCACCATAGGCCAGTTGGGCGGCAGGGACAGGGTCACGACGACCCGCCAGAGATTCGGGAAGGAAGAGGTCGTCGTGTTCGAACGCGCTGGCGAGATGATCAAGGTCCTTGACCAGAAGGCTCTGGAGAAGAGGCGGGAGATCGAGAAGATAAGCCCGAGAAAGGCCCTCGTCCGGCTGAAGAGGAACCCGTTCGTTCTGGCGACCGGGGCAAGCGAGACCGAGCTCCTCGGGGACGTGAAGCACGACCCGTACGGAGGACACCCGCAGCTTGGGACACAGCCCTACGAGAGAGTGGTGCCCGGGTCGATCCACGAGGCCCATCAAGGCGTCCTTTTCATAGACGAGCTCCCGCAGCTTGGCCCCCTGCAGAGGTACATACTGACGGCGATGCAGGAGAAGAGGTTCCCCATCAGCGGCAGGAATCCCCAGAGCGCTGGAGCCAGCGTTCGCGTGGACAACGTTCCGTGCAACTTCATCTTCGTGGGCGCGTGCAACATACAGGACCTGCAGCACATACTCTCCCCGCTGCGGTCGAGAATCTCGGGCTCGGGATACGAGGTCCTCGTGGGGACGACCATGCCCGACAACGGCAGGAACAGGGCGAAGCTGGCACAGTTCGCCGCTCAGGAGATAGCCATGGACAAGCGGATACCGCACCTGTCCAACGCGGGGCTCCGCGCCATCATCGCCGAGGCCAAGAAGAGGGCCAAGGAGACGGAGAGCAAGGAGAAATCGCTCACCCTCAGGCTCAGGGAGATGGGCGGGCTCATCAGGTCCGCCGGGGACATTGCCCAGGGCGAGGGTGCAGAGTTCATCGAGGAAGGCCACATAAAGAAGGCGGTCAAGCGGGCGCGCACGATCGAGGAGCAGATCAAGGAAAGGTACGGCTCCTTCTATTCTGGCGTCGCGTCCGAGTCGACTGGTTCGCAGAAGGAGTCCTCACCGTACCAATTCTGGAACTACCACGTGCAGGACGACAAGAGGGGCTACCGGTAGGCTCGCGGATGGGCTCAGAACACCCTGGTCATCTTGACGGCGTCCTCACCATCCGTGTAGAAACCTGGGATCACGTCGATCGCCACGAACCCGAACCTCTGGTAGAACCCCCGCGCCCGAAGGTTTGACTTTCTCACCTCGAGATCGACGCTCGTGAACGCTTCGTTCGCGATCCTGCTGAGGAAGTGGCCCAGAAGCGCTGTCCCTATCCCGCGGGAGCGGATGTCCTCACGAACGACCAGTATCAGGATCCGGGCGGACGTGGCCGTTGTCCGGGTTGCCGCGAGCACGCCGACCAGCACGCCTGACATCTCAGCCACGATGAAGCCTCCCCTCCACCATTCATAGATCCTGAGGAAGAAGTCACGGGAGTACCTTTCGCGCAGTGCCTTCTGCGAGATGCTCCTGACTCTCCTGACGTCCGTGGGGCTGAACTCCCTGATCCTGAGCACAGGCGGCAATCGTGGTGTCGGTAATAAAGAGGACGCATGAGCGATAGGGTAAAATGCCAGGAGGGGGATTTGACCCTGTGAAGCTTCTCTTCGAGCTCTCTGGAGAGCATCCGGACCTGCCGCTCCTCGAGCTCAGGTCGGTCGTGGAAGCGCTCAGTGGCGGTGCTCCGAGCGTTACGAGGGACTCTTCCCTCGCGGTCGTGGAGACGCAACTGGACCCTTCGAAGATCGGAGAGAGGATCGCGCTCTGCCACAGGGTCTGCGAGGTCTTGGCCTCGGGAAGCCTCGGTTCATTGGCGGACGTGGCCGGCGGGCTCGATTTCGGCGGCAGCGTCGCTGTCCGCTGCAGGAAGGTCTCGAGGTCGAGAGAGGAGCGCTGTTCCGAGGTCGAGAGGCGCTTCGGGGACATCCTGGCGGGATCGCATCCCATAGACCTCGTCGACCCGTCAAGGCTCGTGCGCATCATACTGGGAGAGGAGAGCTACCTCACGGTCCAGAGGCATGAGGTCGACAGGAGGTCCTTCGAGAAGCGAAAGGTGGCCCTGCGGCCCTTCTTCTATCCGATCTCCCTGCATCCCAAGTTCGCCCGTCTCCTTGTCAACATGACCGGTGTGGGGAGGGGAGAGACACTTCTGGACCCGTTCTGCGGCACGGGAGGCGTCCTCATCGAGGCTGGTCTCGTGGGAGCCGTCCCTGTCGGAAGCGATCTGAGGGAGGACATGGTCGATGGCTGCAAGGTCAACCTGGCGAGGTTCGACGTCGAGGCGAGCCTTTTCCAGGCGGATGTGAGAGAGCTCCGTGAGCACGTGCAGCGCGTGGATGCCATCGCGACGGACCCGCCCTATGGGCGCTCCACGACGCTGGGAGGGGATATCTCCAGCCTCTACTCGACGTCGTTCGAGGTCTTCTCCGACATCCTCGCAAAGGGCAGGAGCCTGTCCATCATAGTCCCGAGGGAGGAGCTGATAGCTCTCGGAAAGGAGCACATGGACCTCGAGGCCTCGCATCCCCTGCGTGTGCACAGGTCCCTCACGAGGCATTTCTGTCTCTTCAGGAACTAGGCGTCGGTGTCCACCCAGACCGCCAAGGGCTTCTCGATCTGCACGGGCGCGCCCTCGACCGTCACCGTGACCTCTGTCCTGTAGTTCCCATGGGGAACGGGAGCGCTCGGGAAGAAAAGTATGAGAGAGACGGTCGTGTTCGTCGTGGCGTTGAGCGTGAAGCTCACAGTTGAGTTGACAGCTATCCCGGGGAAGTCCGGAAGAGCGATCCAGGCCGACATCTCGCTCCAGGTGACGGTCGCGTTCAGCGTCAGGTCGAGGTGCTTGTTGCCCGTGTTGTTGAGGATGAACTCGTACGTGCAGTTCGTTCCCGTTGGGACGGCGCTGCACGGCAGCTCGCTCATGTTGACGTCCACGCGAACGATCTCTTGGGTCTGGTCCACGAAATCGCGGAACTCGAAGTCGTATTCGGCGGGGATCTCCTGCATCGGCACGAGGACGAACGTCATGAGGAAGACGAGCACGGTGAACCCTCCCACGAGCTTCCTCTTGATGTCCAACGGGGTGAAGTCGTTCAGCGGAGGCGGATGCCTGAGCCCGATGAACACCATGATGATCGCGATGATCGCCCATCCAACGTAGAAGAAGCTGAACATGAACAGTATGGCCACGACCACATAGCTCAAGTAGCGGGCCTTCTCGCCGAGGAGCGCCCTCGCGATGTGACCGCCGTCGAACTGTCCCGCCGGAAGCAGGTTCAGCGCCGTGACGAAGAAACCCACCCAGCTCGCAAAGGCCAGCGGGTGAAGGGCAACTCCCGACTCGATGGGGAAGAACAGGCCCAGGATCTCGTAGAGAAGGGGGAAGCTTATCAGTATGGCGCCTCCCTGCTCGGCGACCGAGACCGTCTTGGCCCCCAGGTCCGTGAGCCAGAGACCCAATATCGCCAGAGGTATCGTTATCGCCAGCCCGGCCAGCGGTCCCGCAAGACCGATGTCCAGGAGCGCCCGCTTGTCCGGGATCGGCTCCCGCATGCTGATGACCGCCCCGAACGTCCCGAGCGGCGGAATCGAAGGAATGAAGAAGGGCAGAGAGGCCGCCACCTTGTGCTTCCGCGCCATGAGATAGTGGCCCATCTCGTGGGTCCCGAGGATCAGCAGAAGGGGGAAGGCGAAGAATAGCGTGCCGTAGAGGATAGCTTCCGCGCCGAACCAGCTAACATCGTCGTAGGATGCCCAGTGCAACATGCCCGCAAAGATCGTCGTCAGAATGGTTACGACGAGCAACGCGGCGTTGACCTGCGTTCCCCTGAACCGAGCAACGGGCTTCCTCTGCACGTGGATG
>JAJISH010000115.1 GCA_022848825.1 Thermoplasmatota archaeon | reverse complement strand
AGGTCATCGGAACGACCCAGGCCGAACCGTTGGGCGGGATATTGGACTTCGGCGGCTTCACGGACGGGGACAGGGCCGTGTTCATAGCCGACCACTTCGGCGCGGAGGAGATAAGGCTCGCGGGCTTCGACTTCGAGAACCCGCGGAAGAAGGACAAGGACCTGAAGGTCAAGGCGAGAAAGCTGGACTGGGCCTACATACTCATCCAGAGCCTCGACAACGAGAGGATCATCTTCCCATCATCTTGAAGCTGAGAACGGGTTCTCGCGCGGCTGCGACGTCGTCCACGCGCTTGACGGATGCATTGTGGGGAGCGCTCCTCGTTATCTCTGGATCCTCGTTCACTATCTCCCGCATGACCTCGGCGAACCTGTCCAGCGTCTCCTTCGTCTCGCTCTCGGTGGGCTCTATCATCAGTGCCTCGTCCACGAGCTGCGGGAAGTAGGCGGTGGGCGGGTGGAAACCGAAGTCGATGAGGCGCTTGCAGACGTCCTTCGCCCTGACGCCTCTCTCCTTCAGACAAGAGGCGCTCGCGACGAACTCGTGCTTCCTGAGCCCGTTGTAGGGGATATCCAGCACGCCCTCGAGCTTCGAGCTCAAGTAGTTCGAGTTGAGGACGGCCCGGTCCGACACCCGCTTGAGACCGTCCCCTCCCTGGAGCTTGATGTAGGCGTACGCCTTGAGAAGCACGGCGAAGTTCCCCAGGTAGGATCGCACCTTCCCGATGCTCTTCGGGCGGTCGTGCTCCAGATAGTAGCGCTCCCCGTCGTAGGCGACAACGGGCACGGGGAGGTATTCATCCAGCCTCTCGACAACGCCGATGGGACCCGCACCGGGTCCGCCTCCTCCGTGGGGCGTCGCGAACGTCTTGTGAAGGTTGAAATGGACTATGTCGAACCTCATCCTGCCGGGGTCGGTGCGTCCCATTATCGCGTTGAGGTTCGCTCCGTCGTAGTACAGCACGGCCCCGGCGTCGTGCACTATCCTCGCGATCTCCAGGATGTCGCTCTCGAAGAGCCCCAGCGTGTTCGGGTTGGTTATCATGAACGCCGCGGTCTTCTCCCCGACGGCCTTCTCCAGAGCGGAGAGGTCGACGCGACCCTCGTTGGACGGGATCTCTATCACCTCGAAGCCCATCATGGCGGCGCTCGCGGGGTTCGTGCCGTGCGCGGAATCGGGAAGGACCACCTGGGTCCTCTTCTCCCCGTTGTCCTCGTGGAAGGTCTGTGCGACGAGAAGTCCCGTGAACTCGCCCTGGGCACCGGCCGCGGGCTGCAGGGTCACGGAATGCACACCGCCGAGCGTGGCGAGCATGCCCTGGAGCTCGTACAGGATCTGAAGGGCGCCCTGGACCGTGGACCAGTCCTGCTCGGGATGCAGGAACTTGGCCTTGGGCGAGGAGGCCACCCGCTCGAGTATCTTGGGCGTGTGCTTCATCGTGCACGACCCCAGCGGGTAGAACCCCGTGTCGACGCCGAAGTTCATCTGGCTGAGCCTGAAGTAGTGACGCGTGACCTGGGACTCGCGCAGGTTGGGTATCCTCAGCTCATCTCTCAGCAGAGGCTGCGGCAGCTCGCTCTCGGGTCCGTCCTCCCCGACCGTGTCCTCGAGCTCGAGGATCAGCGGGACCTCATAGCGCGCCTGGCGGTAGCTCACCTGACCCCCTCCAGCGCCCAGACGAGCCGGTCGATGTCCGATGTCGTGTGAACCTCTGTGAACGCGAAGAGGGCGGACTCCTCCAGCTCCGGGAAGTGGGACTTGAGCGGGAGCCCGCCGTGTATGCCAGAATGCAGCAGGTGCCTGTGAACGGCGTCGTAGGAGATCTTGGACCTGACAACGAACTCGTTGAAGTGCTCCGCCGAGAACGCGGGGGCGAGGTAATCGTCGAGCGTGCCGATCCGGCTCGCCGCATCCCGTGTCCGCGCAACGCACTCGTTGGCGACCTTCCTGAGCCCGTTCCTCCCCAGGACCGAGATGTAGACCGCGGAAGCG
>JAJISH010000114.1 GCA_022848825.1 Thermoplasmatota archaeon | reverse complement strand
TGACCCTGGACCAGAGCGATTTGGGAACGTACGCCCGCGAGGCTGCGGAGCACTTCTGTCCCTGGTACTCGAACGCGCCGCGGATCATCGCTGTAGCGAGCTCGTCCACGTCCGCGCTCTTGTGGGCGAATATGAAATCTTTCCCGCCAGTCTCTCCGACGATGCGGGGATAGGTCCTGTACGTGTCCAGGTTCTTCGCTATCTGCTTCCACATCCAGTCGAAGGTCCCCGTGCTCCCGGTGAAGTGAAGCCCCGCGAAGTGAGGGCTGCTGAAGACATGCCTTGAGATTCTCACTCCAGAACCTGGGAGCATCGTTATCACACCGTCCGGGAGCCCCGCCTCGCGGAAGAGCTCGTTCACGAAGTGCGCCGTGTAGACCGCAGAAGTGGCGGGCTTCCAGACCACGACGTTCCCCATCAGCGCCGGCGAGGAGGGAAGGTTGCCTATGATGGACGTGAAGTTGAAGGGCGTGACGGCGAAGACGAGGCCCTCGAGCGGGCGGTACTCCAGGCTGTTCACCGTGTCCTCCGCGCACTTGGGCTGGATCTCATATATCTTTGACATATAGTGGACGTTGAACCTGAAGAAGTCGATCAGCTCGCACGCGGCGTCGATCTCGGCCTGGTAGACGTTCTTGGACTGGCAGAGCATCGTGGCGGCGTTCAGGGTCATCCTGTACGGACCCGAGAGCAGCTCCGCCGCCCGCAGGAAGATCGCCGCCCCGTCCTCCCAGGGCATGTCCGCCCACCTCTCCCGAGCTTTCAGTGCCGTGTCGATGGCCTTCATGACGAGCTCGTCCGTCACCTTGTGGTACGTTCCGAGAACGAGGGAATGGTCGTGCGGGCACACGCACTTGCCCGTGTCACCCGTCCTGTAACGCCTCCCGCCGATGCGAATCGGGATCTCGATCTGCTTGGACTGAAGCTCTTCCAGCTTCTTCTCCAGGGCGTCCCGTTCCTCGGAACCCGGAGCGTAAGAAAGAATCGGTTCGTTGTCTGGCATCTCGACGCTTGATATCCTGTTGACCATGCGACTTCCTCCCCTTTGTACAGGCAATCCTGCGTTGACCTCAAAGCATAATCGGATAGTTGAACTTAGTGGTCGCGAGGACCGCCTGCAGGGAGACGGGCGGAGTGTCACCCGAGTCGCTGACAGACTACAGTTGATATCAGAGGCGCTAGCTACTTAGGATTGCGAGGGCTAGTGAATCTCGGGAACTGCAAACACGCGGTTCTTTTTTACCCCCCTCCTATGAAACCGCGCATCTGTTCCCGCGAACTAGCCGTCCAACATTTTTTCCCAGACCAACGTGAGCGAGCACGCTATGCGCTAAGAGAAGGTTTTTCTATCCTCCGTTCTTATTGCCCTCGTTGAATCTGAAGAGCGTGCTCAGGCGAATAGTCCCCACGAAGGAGGAAGAGGCCCAGTTGCGGGAAGTGGTCTCGGACCTGCTGGACTCCGCGCAGAAGGTGATAAACGACCTTGGCATAGATGCGAAACCGTTCCTCACGGGGTCCGTCGCCAAGAACACGCATCTGAAGAATGCGGAGATCGACATCTTCATCGGGTTCTCGAGCGAGACCTCCCGGAAGGACCTGGAGAGATACGGCCTGAAGATAGGCGAGACGGTCGTGAAGGGAAGGAGGATGTACGCCGAGCACCCATACATACACGGCGTCTATCGCGGACACGAGGTGGACATCGTCCCCTGCTACCGCCTGAAGAGCGCGGCGGGAAGGGTCACGGCCGTCGACAGGACGCCCTTTCACGCTAAGTACGTGATCGGGAAGCTGAAGAAGGGCCAGGAGAACGAGGTCAGGCTCTTCAAGCGGTTCGCCAAGGGCGTGGGTGTCTACGGAGCGGAGGCCAAGGTGCAGGGATTGTCGGGATACCTCTGCGAGGTCCTCGTGCTGAAGTTCGGGACGTTCGCGGAACTCGTGGAAGGCGTTTCGGAGTGGCGGGACAGAGTACACATAGAGCTGGAGGGGAAGGCGAAGAAGAGCTTCGGTGAGCCGCTCGTCGTCATCGATCCCGTCGACCCGAGGAGGAACGTCTCGTCCGCCGTCTCGGCGACCCAGCTCGCGAGGTTCGTTCACGCCTGCAGCGAGTATCGGAAGGACCCCTCGGAGGAGTTCTTCTTCCCGAAGGAGTTGGGGACACGCTCGAAGGACGAGCTCTGGACCGAGATGGAGAGGAGAGGCACGCACTTCGTATGCGTCGAGACGGGAAAGCCGGACATCACTGACGATGTGCTCTACCCGCAACTGAGGAAGATGGAGAGGGTCGTCACCGAGCTGTGCGAGGACGAGGACTTCTCCGTTCTGGACTCCGAGTACGATGTGACGGACGGCAAGGTCATGCTCCTTCTCGAGCTCGAGGTCTGGAGACTCCCGCTGACAAGGAAGCACTTCGGCCCGCCAGCGACCAACGAGAACTCCTTGAGGTTCCTCGCGAAGTGGTCCAGCTCGCCGCTGGCACTGTCGCACCCGTTCGTGGAAGGCAAACGGTGGGTCGTCTTCGTCAAGAGGGCCAACGAGTCAGTGGAGGACCTGCTCGAGAACAGGATCATGGAACTGAGCCTGGGAAAGGACATCCGCGCGGAAGCGAAGAGAGGATTCAGGATCGTGGAGGGCAGGAGGATCCTGACCAAGAACAGGCTGAGAGCGATGACGGCAATGCTCGACAAGAGGTTCCCGTGGGAATACTGATGGGGACGTAATCTACGTGAACAGCAGCGTGAAGGAGAACGTGGACTTGTGTCCGGCTTCATCCCAGGCGCTGATCACAACATCAGCGGAATTGATGACGGAAACGTCCACGGTGAAATAGCTCCCGTAGTAGTGCGGTTCCTCGCCTCCGATCAGCCCCCCACCGTGAAGCTCGTCTCTGACTTGTATCTCGACCCTGCTGATTCCAACATTGTCCACGACTTTGGCCTTGATTCTCACGTTGTCATCACCGGAAAGAACAGGGAGATTCTCAGGAGCTCCTCGGGAGACCTTCGTCCAGTTTACGGAACTCCCGAGAACCTGAACGTCCGTGATGTCGGGGCTGGCCATGTCGCTGAAGGGCGGGTTCATCAGGAGCACCCAGATGGAGAGCCAGGTGAAGACGAGGACGGCCCCGTTGCCGAGCCAGGTCTTCTTCTCGAATTTTTCAATGTCGATCCCCAAGTACGGGTAGACGTACTTGAGGCTCAGGATGCCGACGATGACCGCCAAGAGACCGAGAATCGATAGGTCCGCCAGCGACAGCTGCCACGAGACGATTCCGTACGGGACAGCGTAGAAGAAGGTGATGATCCCGACCTTGGCGTTCAGAAGCTCCTTCCTCATGTATT
>JAJISH010000113.1 GCA_022848825.1 Thermoplasmatota archaeon | reverse complement strand
CGATTCGAAACTCACCCGACCGCGAAAGATTGCCAGCTCTACCGGAACGCTCGCGTCAGGGTTCACATCGGGCAGTCTCGGGATCGGCGGGGGATTGATCAACGTCCCGCTGATGGAGTATGTCCTCGGGCGGGGGGCGAGAAGAGCAATCGGAACATCGAGCCTCATGATCATATTCACAGGCGCTTTTGGGTTCATGACGTATCTCTTCCTCGGAACCCCGGAGCCGATAGATTTCAATCTCATATTCGTACTCTGGCCCTTCGTCTTCGTCGGCGCCTTCGTGGGGTCGAGGTGGGGGCTGGAGAAGCTCAAGAGCAGGATGGTCGCTCTCATTTTCATCATCGTCATATTCCTCGCGGCCGCCAAGATGAGCATCGATCTCTACTCTATTCTGACCTGATCCGAGCAGGATGAAAGCTTTTCTACGGAGCCGGGCATACCGCCAATGAGGTGTTCAGATGGATGTTGCAGATGCCATACGCACAAGGAGAGCCCTGAGGGTTCTCAGCGACCGCTCGATAGGAAAAGAAGCAGTCAGCTCCCTGGTCGAGGCCGCGCGACTCGCACCATCCTGCTTCAACAATCAGCCCTGGCGATTCGTCTTCGCGCAGGGCGAACCTGCCCTGTCCGCGGTGAGGGATGCCCTGCCGAGCGGGAACAACTGGGCCACGAGGGCACCCTTGATAATCGCTGTTGCCGCCAGGCGGGATGATGACTGCAAGCTCTCCGACGGGCGCGACTACTTCCTCTTCGACTGCGGACTATCCGTCAGTCAACTGATCCTGCGAGCCGTGGAACTGAATCTCATCGCCCATCCCATCGCCGGCTATGACCCCGAGGCAGTCAAGGAGGCGCTCGGCATTCCTGAAGACTACGTTGTCATCACCCTGATCGTCTGCGCCCATCGGGGTGACGATGATAGCCTTCTCTCGGAGAAACAGAAGGAAAGCGAGCCAGAAAGGCCAGAACGGGATCCCATCGACGATGACTTCTTCCTGGACTCCTGGGGGAATCCTTTCACGGAGTAGCGTCAGTCCAGGTCGGTCGCCACGCCCGTCGTGAAGTACCTGATGTAGTTCAGCCCCCTCTTGGCCGTCAGGGAGTTCGGCTTCAGCTCCAGGGCCTTCTCCAGCAGGGGTCGCGCCTCATCGTATCTCTCGAGACTGAGCAAGGCTGTTCCCTTCTTTGCCCATGCATCCGCGTCCTCTGGGTCTAGCTCGGTCGTCCTGTGATATGACTCGATGGCCTCGTCTACCTTGTCGAGGTTCATGTAGGCGACCGCCTGCCTGTACCAGGCCTTCTTGTCCTCGGGACTGGACTCGAGCGTCCTCTGGGCCTTCTCCAGCTCTCCAGACGCCTTGTCCACCGCCTTGGACGCCTTCTCGGCATCCGGTCCCGCCAGCGGATGGTCCGGAGCGAGCTCCAGTGCCCTCGTGTAGTATCCGAGAGCCTTCTTGTTGTTACCGTAGAACCTGGACATCCGTCCAAGGAACTCCAAGTCGTTCGCCTCTATCGTTCTCATCATGATCTCGTAGTCCCTCGCCATCCCGGCGTCACCAACTGCGACAGCAAGGTCCGTCAGTCTCTTGTAGACCTCGGGAGAATCGAGCGGGCGCCAGAAGTACTCCTCGGCCTCCTTCACCTTCACATCGATTGACTGTAGCACGTCTCGACTGGTAGCGACATCCTGTACAGTCGGGTTTCCCGAAGGGTCCATGCTGAGACCGGTGGACTCTATCGCCGCTTCTATCACTTCCACATTCCTGCTCATGTTGAGCGTCACATCGAGTTTCTCCAGTTCCATCATCCTATCAGCCTCACCAAACGGCTTTCTCGCACTAAAAGGTTCCTGAGCGTAGGCACATCATGCGAATATCTCCCTCGGCTTCGATGAGAACGTCCACTCACCCTTGTTCGTGTAGAGGTCTCGAAGGATTCCCACGGCGACCTGGGGGTCGATCGTCCCCAGAAGTCTGGCAACGTGCTTGCACATGAGCTTCTTCGACATCCAGGCTATCCAGTCTCCGCAGTCGTGGGCGAACACCCTTGATTCGATGTCGATCTTGACGAGGTACTCCTTCACCCTCGCAACGATGTACTCGCCAGTCACCTTCTCGACCTCAATCCTTTCGTGGGGAATGTCCCTTGAACTCTCCATCCTCTTCTTTCCCACGAAATGCAGCAAAAGGTCATCCAGCGTGAGAGCGTCCACGTCCACATCATCGTGGAAGACGACATCAGGGACGCGCTCGGAGTCCTTGACGGAACCACCGTACTCCTCCGAGTCTATACCGAATCTCTCTAGAGCCGAGTCGATCCTGCTGTCGATGTAGGCTCGCTCCTCCTCCGAATATCTCCGGCGGCTCCTTTCCATGCTGAAGAATCGGCGGGCGAGCTTTGCCCTTCTGGGCGTGTCGAGCGGATATTTCCAGTTCTCTGGGTCACCGTAGAGTTCAGGATCACTTGGGAACTTCGGAGGCGGATCTCTCAACGTCCCTCGTCCTCGAGCTGGCCTCTTTCCCCTCATCAGAAATCGAACTGACCACGACTATAGAAAACTTCCCGCTCGTCGAGTGAAGATGATGGCATTTGCCCAAAGAAATCTAATAAGCATGGCTGACGGTTTTGTGCTAACTCCTTCAGGTCAGAGCAGGAATCAAGTTCAACGCTTTGGAGGGTCGGATTAGGTGACGAAATGGAAGGAACGCAGATGAGTCCAGAGGAAATGGAACAGAGAAGGAACATGGTCCTGCAGATGTGCGTATGTCCCAGTTGCCCGTCTTGGGTAGAGTGCGGAGAAAAGGGCGGGTACTGCTTCCCCACGATAGGCAAGAGCGGGTGCATCACTGAAGAGAAGGGTTGCACGTGTCCCGGCTGTCCAGCCACAGCGAAGATGGGACTCAAGCATACCTATTTCTGCACAAAAGGATCGGAAATGGAGCAATCGTCCGCCTAGACACCACTTGCACCGGCGCTGGTTGCCTCACGATGGTCATCTCTGCTAGTGGATAGAGTACATGCCATGCTCGGCGAAATCTGGCATCAGGAGAATGCGGAGGCGAGGATTCGAACCCCGGAACTCCTGCGAGACTAGACCCTGAATCTAGCACCGTTGACCAGACTTGGTTACCTCCGCATAGAGCGTTCACTCTAACACGGCTGCGAACAAAAAGATTGTGCGCTGGGAATAGAAGAGGATTATCTCTTCTTCTTCATTATCTTCATCCAGCCGCCGGACTCGTAGACCTGGAGCTTCCTTTTGCTCAGCGTATTCTCGAACTCGTCCCAGGTTATGATCTCTAGGCGGGCGTTCCTTCCCTTCGTGAACTGGATGCCATCCGTTCCCTTTACTCTTCCCGGCTTCAGTCCCTTCTTCTGCGCTATGTTCATCGCCTTATCGGGTGTTATTGCTTCCATCACCATTGTATGCCCTCCGAATCTTTCGGTCACATATCTGGCCTATGGCCAGGTGGTAATCATATAGTCCATATAAAAGCTTTTTCGAGCCAGACAGTCTCCAGAGGCGTTCTGGAGGGCAAAACGAATAAGAATAACTACATGAAGTATGATAGGGACCCATGGGCTTGTTCGGGACCTCTGGGATTCGCGGGAGGGTCGGCGAGAAGATCACCATCGAGCTTTTTCGCGACATTGGACGGGCCATCGGCGCGGAGTACGAGGATTGCGTCGTGGGCCACGATCCCAGGACCTCGAGCGAGATGCTGGAGTGTGCTCTCGTCTCTGGCCTCCTTTCTGCGGGACGCGACTGCTCTTTGGCGGGAATGGTCTCTACGCCAACGCTCGCTTGGGCGGGCAGGAACCACGCCTGCGGAGCGATGATAACCGCCTCGCACAACCCGCCCGAGTACAATGGGGTCAAGCTTTGGAACCCGAATGGGCTCTCCTTCGTTTCCGTTCAAAGGGCGGGAATCGAGGATCGGATTGAGCGGGGAAGTTTTGTCAAGACGACTTGGGACAGAGTGGGAAGGATCGACGTGCTGGAGAACGCGATTACTGACCACATCGATTCCATCCTGGATCATGTTCCTGAGTCAACGGTTCGCGTTGTTGTCGACTGCGGCGGGGGCGCGACTGCAGAGATCTCGCCACAAGTGCTCGAGAGAATGGGGTGCGAGGTCATCCCTCTTAACTGCAAACCCGACGGGCGATTTCGGAGCAGGGGCTCGGAGCCAGTTGAGAAGAATCTGGCAGCATTGAAAGAGGCGGTTCGTTCAAAGAACGCTGACCTGGGAATCGCACATGACGGCGACGGAGACAGAATGGTCGCCGTCGACGAAAAGGGCAACTACGCTGGCGGAGA
>JAJISH010000112.1 GCA_022848825.1 Thermoplasmatota archaeon | reverse complement strand
GATCTCGAGAGGCCGCGAGGCGACGGGCATTCGCGCTCGATTGGACCCGCGGGATTACGTGCATGGGCAGGTGGAGAGGCTTTGCCGGATCCTTGACCTCCCGGACGAAGCGTTCGTCGGGATCTGGGAGAGAGCGGACATGATACTGTCCCACCTCGAGAGGGAATCGCCCGCTGCCCTGCACGGGTCGCCTGCATACGTGTCGGGAGCGATAGTGTACTTCGCGGCGGGGTGGTCGCGATATCGGATGGCTCAGCGCGTGTTCCGGTCCGTTCTGAACTTGTCGCCAGCGCTTCTGAGCAAGTACCACATGAGGATCCTCGGGAAGATCGATATAATCGGCTTGTCCGAGAAGCTCGTGGAGTGCCGTCGCGGAGGACCCCCAAGGAAGTGGGTGGAAGAGACCTCAGCTCGGTGGAGGGCCTTCTTCCTGTGTGTTTGAGTGACGTTCCATGGGACCCTGTCGACTCAGATTCTTAAATGGGAACCTTCCGAGGCCCTTGGGCGGGGCAAAAGAGAAGGAAAGCACGGTCATTGTGAAGGAGTTGCGGACGGTGCGGGTGGATTTGAAGTGAATCACATCTCAGGTGTAAGCGGAGGGTCTCTGGAGCGGAAGGCTGCCCCTCCTCAGCCATCACCTCTCGGAGGACGTGAGTGACGCAGCTCGAGACGGAGGCGAAGCCTGGGCCTCACTGTCATTCAACACCTCCAGTAACTTGAGCTTAGCAGTGACAGTGAGACCATTAGGGATCATCGGTGATTCTGGAGCTGGACCAGAATCGTTGCAGTGGCCCAAATGAACTCCATCGACGATAGACTGGCTCTGACCTTTCCGACTATCTGGCCCATACAAAAAGGATTAAGTACTGCAGTAGCCATACATACTGGCGCACTTGAGAAAAACGCACTGGCATCTTGGCCGCTATGGGAGTAAGGAGGGTGAATCACCTGCCCGTTCATGAGATGCACAGACTTACTAATCGTATTCCCAATTGTCAGACTAATCTGGCGCCGAGGTGGGGCGCGGTAAAAATGCCAATGTTGAAAGGAGGTGAAAACCGTGAAGAAGACACTATTGGCGTTCCTGGTAATCTCCCTTCTGGTTGTGCCGTTCCTGAGCAACACTGCTCAGGCAAGCGTCTATGAGATGACAGAGTACGATACAGGCATTAGGGCTGAGGCTCCAGAGGACAGAGTCAATCTGACCTGGGAGTTCGACGCTTGCTGGTATGCGTGGTACTATGGCGTAGCTGAAATCGAATACAAGCAGACTACACCAAAGAACGCCGCACCCGAAGACGACGCATTCGAGAATCCAGAGTTAGGCGGATATTGGGAAGACGATGTCTGGTATGGTTGGGTCGAGTTCGACTCGCACATCAAGGATGGTGCCAAGCGCGGAACCAACCATGGCCATATCACAATCACTTTCTCAAACGGATATCCCCAAGTTCTAGAATGGAGCTTCAACGTGCGCCACTCCTGATAATGGAAGATCGATACTTCCATTCTCCATGTTTACAGCGTTAGCGCTGTAACCTGCGAAGTCCAGTGCTATCTGACAATGACCCCCTTTCAACTTCAACGAATTGTACGAGGAGAAGGTGCGGCAGGCGTCTGTGTCCGATTGGGAAAGCAAGCGAGATGAAGAGGAGGAGAGCGAGGAAAGAAAGATACTCACAGTAGAGAAGGCAGAGAACGAATGGATCAAACGGGAGTGAGTGAACATCGGACCGGGAGAGGAGGCCGTGGATTTGAGGGCCTGTCACCGGATGTGCAAAGGATTGGTTTTGGTCTGATCAAGGCGCATCGGACATACGAGAAGATGGAATAGAGCTGAGTGCGGATGGATGAGGTGAGGGAGTTGGTGAGAGACCTCGGCTCAGTGGAGATAGTTCCTATGCAATTGAGTGAAGCTCCCTGGGACACTGGCGACTCAGACCTTTGAATGGGAACACCACAGGGTTCCTGAGCGGGGTAAGAGAGGGCTATGACCGCAGGTAACCCAGCTGCTGGAGCTTCGAAAGGATGTTCTCTGCGCTTTCTTCCGATGTCTCGCTCTCCGTATCCACAGTGACCTCAGGGTTCTCCGGTTCCTCGTAAGGGTCCGAAACTCCTGTGAAGTTCTTTATCTCGCCGGACAGCGCCTTCTTGTAGTGCCCCTTCACGTCTCTATCGATGCACTCATCCAAGGAGCACTTCACATAGACCTCCACGAAGTCCCCAGCCATCGCCCGTGCGCGCCGCCTGAACTCACGGTAAGGTGAGACCCTCGAGAACGACGTCATCGTTTCTGGGGAGAAGCTTGCTGACTTGGGCTACCGTTTCGTGCACGGAGTCGAATACAGGTTCGATGGGAAGCTAACTGTCCTTTTCCTCCTTCTCAAGAAACAATGCAC
>JAJISH010000111.1 GCA_022848825.1 Thermoplasmatota archaeon | reverse complement strand
GGCACCGCAGGTAGGACCGCAGTCGGTCGACGAGTTGGTTATGGTGTTATTGTGCGACCAAGCGATGATGTACGCATCTAGACCTGAGTGGACAGCGACTCCTGGACCGCTGACATTCGTGATTGTGTTGTTTGCGACACGAACATCGGCGAACTGCTGTGATTCAACGTGCATGCCATGGCTGCCCGAACCGTACGTGTTGTTGATGGTGTTCAGCTCCATGTTCACAATTGCGGAGATGCTCGAGAGTATGTACACGGCGTCTCCTGAATGGTCGTCGAAATCGTTCCTGGATATGTCCATGTCGACCGTCTCACCGTCGACCACGATCCCGCTGACGCCATTCCACAGAGTATTGCCAGCAAAGTTGCCAGTGATGTTCAGACCCGTGACGAACGCGCCTCGATTGTAGATTGTGATGTCGTTCCGCCGGAATTCGATGTGCGAATTTGCCGAAGCTAGGGCAGGGCTGACCCGCAGTGCGACAGAGTGATCCTCTATCCAGTTGTCAGCTGCCACGGCGATGATGTCGACGCCTAGGGGGGAGCCCCAGGCAAGTCCGGCCCCTCCGTTCTGATATATCCATGAGTTCGTGACCACCATAGTGGAGTCGGAAGCGCGTGCGCCGTTCCCTGCGTTCTGCATTATGCCGCAGTTGTCCATGAGAAGCGTAGAGCCTCGCTAGGCGTACATGCCATCCACCCCCGGGCCCCAACCGTTTCGAGCGATGAAGGAGTCGTTGAGATACATCCTCGAGCCATTGAGGAAGACGCCCTGAGAGGCCGCCCACACTATCTCGACATCCGTGAATTCGAGCAGGGCGTTCTCCGCACCTACGACACCGTATTCGCCATTGTAGATCCAAGTCCTCCTGACAATTGCCCTGCTGTGATTTGCGATGAGCCCAATGGAATTCATGTCCAGAATCGAGTCCTCGATAACCGTCAGATCGGACTCGGAGTATATGCCGAAGTCGTCACCCCAGGTGGGGTTGCCCACGGGGGGGAGACCACAATGAACGACCCTGCTGCGGTTCAGCAGAAAGGTCCCGCCCTGTCTCACGTAGAACCGGTATCGCTCCACGAGTCCAGGACCCTGTATCGTGCTGGCGTCGCTGTCACCCATGTCCAAGGGCGAAAGGCCGTCACCGCCATCGTAGACCAGGAATGCCCCACCGGGTTGAACCTCGATGAAGAACTCGCCCGGAAAGGTGCTGTTGATCTGCAGGACCACGTTGAACAGGACCAGTGTGCCTTGATCTTCGATTATGAGATTGCCGTTCACATAGATCGTCTTGTTCCCGTGGACTACGTAGTCCCCTGCTTCGATGACCCACGTCCCAGATGTCTCCCAATAACCGGGAGAAATCATGGTGGGTGGATTCAGCTCGGCCTTTGCCGACGGCACGAGTGCCGAGAACATCGAAGCCAAAAGCAGCACCATCACTGCCACAACCAGATACCTACCGCTCACTCCATTACTCACTCTATCCCATATCGCCACAAGAACGCCTCCTCTGTGATGGCGGGTAATCCACAACGGCTTATAAGAATGTTGACGACGGAGCTGACGGTGGCCGTTGCGGGCCTCACAGGGCCTCGGAGACTCGGTGAGGTTCATTGAGAGGCGGCCTACAGAGTGCGTGAAGGACTGGTCATTGGCTCAACTCCTTCCGCCACACGTGGTTCCTCAATCCTGTATCTCCCCTGAATGACAAACGAGGGTTCATAACCATCGGCATCCCAAGCACTACACAGCGACGCCGAGGTGGGGCGTCTAACAAGTACCAATGTTTAAAGGAGGTAAATATATGAAAACAATATTCGCCACAGCTCTGACCGCGTTGGTCGCCTTCATGATGGTCTTTTCCTTTTCGGCTTCGGCCATGACCGTCGAGAAGATCCCCAAGGGATTCGAACAGGAGCCCATAATCGAGATCGACGGTGTCGACTACTACTTGGCTGGCCCGCCGTTCCTCAACGACATACCTGGACACTACTGGAACGTCAAGGGAAACCACATAACCGGTCTGCACTTCAACGAGGGTCCGATGCCGAACTTCTGGGCATCTGACATCGACGAGGGCGCCCTGTTGTTCAAGGTTGATGCGATCATCGGTTACAACGATGGGAGCATGGTCCCGACGCAGCCCGGCTACGTTCACTGGCACGAGTTCGCTCCGGTCGATCCGAGTATGGAGTACGATCCCGACATCGGGCTCTTCCTGAAGCATACAGCGGTCGACTACTTCTTCTTCGAAGCTGGACCTATGCCCATGAACGCACATTGGGTAGAGCCTGGAATAGACTACAACTTCATGAACAACGTGGTCTACTAGGCAGGACGACCAATACGAAGAGGACTCACAGAGTCCTCACTCTTCCCTTTTTTGAACTAGTGATTTCCTCACTGATTGTTGACTACTTAGGAATCCCTGCAAGTGGTTGGAGCAAGCACGTCCGAGATAGGTCTCTCATAGCTCCAATTCTCCAATCTCTGCGAGATCGTCCATTCGGTTTATCTTCACCAGGCTTTCGGAGATTGTGTAGATGAGCTCTTCGATGTACAGCGACCTGCGAACGCTGTAATATGACCATCCCCCGTAGTCCCCTTCCGGAATGTCGTTGGCGTGTGATATCCCACCTCGTGGTTGAAACCCACCCTCAATGGTGAGGGAGAAGACGCACGCACCAGTCCACACAATATCTCCTCGAGTGTTGGGCGGAATGCCATTTGGGTACTTGTCGGGGTCAATCTTGGCTAGGGTTATCGGGATTATCAGGAGGTTGTTCGACCTGCTGAACAGGAAGGCCTTGTGGTCGTAGAGGGCCTCCGAAGTCGTTCCCCGGTCTCCAATCACATACTTGGACAACTCGACCGGATTCGTCACGTCAGTCACGTCGAACAGGGACAGCTTGACGCCTTGATACCATGCGAAGTTGCCTTCCTCAGCCTCGACTGTCTCCTTCCCCAGGCCAATCATATGGTTCTCGTCGTACGGGTGCAAGTAATCTGAGTATCCTGGTATCTTGAGTTTGCCGAGGACATGGGGATTAGTGGGGTTCGATAGGTCAATGACGAAGAACGGATCGATCTTCTTGAACGTCACCAGATAGCAGCGGTCTCCCATGAACCTCGAGGAGTATATCTTCTCTCCAGGAGCTAGGTTCTCAAGTCGGCCTACAATCGCGA
>JAJISH010000110.1 GCA_022848825.1 Thermoplasmatota archaeon | reverse complement strand
CATCCTCCTCAGGACCACCTCGTGCCAGTCGTCGCAGGCCGTGATCGACCGGACCACCCCATCGAGGTCGGAGGACGCCAGCAGGACGGCGACATCGAAGTTGTTCTTCGAGTCCGCGGGAAGGCCCAGCTTGTTCGCCGCCATGACCTCCAGCGGCGGGACGCGCACGGGGACGCCAGCCCTCCCGTCATGGTATCCGATCTCCGTCGCCGAGAACTCGGACAGGTCGAACTCGAAGTAGTGCGGCGTGTCCCTTTCCTCCATCCGCGGGCCGGACAGCTCGATCCTCTCCGCCGCCTCGCGAACGTCGTCCTGCAGCTCCACCTTGGGAGAGTAGCCTCGGTGGAACTGGACTCCCCATTCCCGGGCCACGGGCTCAAGGCCGGCATCGACCAGCTTCCTCTCCACCGTCTCCATGTCCTCCTCGGCCAGCACGCCGTCGACGTCCCACGTGAACCTGAGATGCGCCTCCCCGACGAGGGCCCGCACCGCCCACCCGCCGATCACGAGGACCTCCTCCCTAACGATCTCCAGGATGGACAGCGACTGGTCCTCAATGTCATGCTTCACTTCTATTGGCAGTTCGTGGAAGTCCATGAGACCTCACTCCGTGTCTGATCGCCCCGAGGTCGAGATAGAGGTCGACGTTCCACTTCGCCTCGTACTCCTCCTCCCAACCTCCCTTTCCGTACTTCCTCTCCTCCCTCAAGAAGACAGCCCTGGGCTCGGACGCCCTCCTGCTGAACCCCTCACCGATGTCGAGGGCGACCCCCATGCCGCGCAGGATGTCCAGGTAGCACCCGACCGTGTTCACGAGCTTCCTCTCCCTCGCCAGCTCCAGCAACCTGTCGTTGTCCAGCTTCCCGGAGCCTATGAGAAGCAGGCAGAAGTCCTCGACTCCCTCGGGCGTCCCGATCTCGCGCAGGAACAGCTCCTCCAGCCCTGGTTCCTCGTCAACGCTCTCCAGCACCGTGAGCTTTCCCTCCCCCCTGACGTGGAACCCCGTGCCCTCGACCGCGAGAGAGGAGTCGATCCCCTCGTAGAGGAGCCTCTCGATCTCGTCCGGCGTCCTGAGGAGCCTCTCGAACGGCACTGTGCCCTGGTAGTACACCTTCTCCCTCGTCCTCTCTTCCCATGCGAGCTGGCCCAGCAAGCCGCTGAGCCCATGCTTCTCGCTGCGAACGACGATCATCGGCTTGCGCTTCTCGCAGATGGCTAGACCGGAATCCACGAGGAAGCCGACGATATTGCGCACGGACGGCAACGACAGGCCCGTGCTCCTCCGGATGTCCTGCAGGGACCTGGGTTCCGCGAGCTCCTTCCAGACACTGATCGTGCTCCTCCTGGTGAGCCTTCCGGGGTCGATGCCACGGCTCAGTGACTTGATGTAGACCTCGCGCAGCTTCTGGGCCGCGTAATCCTCGGAGACCTGCACCACGGTACTCCCCTTCTCCCTCCTCTTCCTGATGAGCTTATCGTCGGAGAGCGACCCCAGGGCCTTGTAGATGGTGTGTTTCGAGAAAGGGAGCTTCTTGGCGAGGTCGCTGACCGTGTGGGGTCTGATGGAGAGTGCCGCGAACAGAGTTGACCGTGCTTTCATTATGTTATATCGATAGTACTAGAAGTACTTAAGCATTTTGTCATTAGTCTATAGAATAGCCTCCAGGCGCCAACCACGCCGTCCCGGTGCGCGAGTGCTCCTGCCGAGAGAAGGTCTCGGACCGGAGAAACGGCCTCTGCAAAGGGCGGACGTTGCCATCATTCACCCTCATCCCGCCTCCATCTCCGCTCGCGACAGCCACACATCCTCTCCCGCTCCGCTCACGAACTCGCCCGCCAGGTCTCCCAGGTCCACCGCCTCCCTTCCCGCCTCGACGTCGAACCACTCCCGCCAGATCCACGAGTCCGTCGCCACCACGGTCGGCACGTAGGTCCCGCCTCCCTTGCGGTGAGAGCCTCCCATCCTGGGGTCGAGAGGCAGCTCCTTCGGGGGAACGTATCCCTCGTTGAAGCGCTCGCTGTTCCCCACGAAGTCGAGCATGAGGAATGATTTCTTCCCCGCGCACAGCCTCGTCCCGCGACCGCGTATCTGCTTGTACAGTATCTCCGAGCCCGTGGGACGGCAGAAGACTATGTTCATGACCCCGGGGCAGTCGAAGCCCGTGTCCAGCATGCCGACGGAGACCGCGATGCGTGGATGCTCCTCCCGCTTGAAGCGCCTGATGGCGTCCTGCGGGTCCTCGCTGTCCGTCGTAATGGCCTCAGCGTCACGCCTCCTACGAACCTCAGATGCTCAACACCTGCCTCGGGCCACTCCCATAGAGGATTCGTGGCAGCATTCAAACACCTGCATTCAGCGACTTCGGTGCGAATCTCCTGATGTGCCCATGCTAGTTTTTATATATACGCGTGGGACGATGATGTTAGAGATGAAGCTCAGGTACACGATCAGGATCACAGGCGATGTTCAAAGCGCGGGCTACCGGGCCGCGGTGCAGAGGACCGCCAGGAGGATGAAGATTACGGGGTGCGTGGAGAACCTAGAGGACAGTGAGGTCAAGGTGGTCGCGGAGGGCGAAAAGGCCGCCCTCGAGGAGTTCAGAAAGGCAATAAGGATACGCACCGAGCACATCAGTGTGGAGGGCATGAGGACGAGGAAGGGAAAAGCGACGGGCGAGTTCAAGGGGTTCAGGGTGAAGGTGACGGACATCGCATCCGAGATGTTTCAGGGCTATGCGACGGCAGAGAAGTACTTCTCGAGTCTGGGCGGCGATGTAAGGACGCTGGGCGGCGACGTAAGGGCGGTCGGACAGAAGGTGGACACGCTCACGGAACATACGGACGCGCACTTCGCGTCTCTCGAGGAGAAGTATCACATGATCTCCGAAATACTCAGGTCCATGAACGAGAGTTCACAGATCATGCAGAGGGAGTTCATCAGGACCAGGGAGGAGCTGTCCCGTGTTGTGGACAGTCTCGTGACCCTCATTCGCGAGGGCAGAGGCGGCAACGAGGCGAGAGACGTAGCCTGATTCCCCCTCTGAGCGCTAGGCTGTCGGGCCGACGGCACACGAATCGGGACCTCAATCGACGGCGTCCAGCCACCCGCCTCGTCGCCCAGTAGAAGGTCTTCGGCGCCACATCATCCAGGGCGGAAGGGTCCACCGCCTCCCCGCCAGGCGCGACGTCGAACCACTCCCGTCAAATCCACGAGTCCGTTGCTTCCACGGTAGGCACGAAGGTCCCGCCCCGCCCATAGGGCGGTAGAAGACTATGTCGCGAAAAAATGAAGAGATGGGCGCCTCTCGGCGCCCTTCAGGCTTAGCTGGCTCCAGGGGGCCCGCCTGAAGTCAGCCTCACCTGCGGTCCAGCGGGCGAGGGAGACTAGGTCTCGAACTCTTCCACTGTCCGATTGCCAGGTAGGTCCGTCGCCGTCACGCGAATCACGTACGACTCGTGCTCGTTCGCCTCTGTCGTCGTGTAGATCCAGAACAGGTCGACCGTGTCGTCCTGCACGGCTTCTCCCTGCTCCAGTATCTTGCCGTCCACGACTATCGCGACCCGCACGTGAGTGACGATGAGGTCATCGAGCACCTTCACGCGGATCTCCTCCCCCGGCGCGCCCGTGTAGTCATACGTATCGACGTTGACAACCTTAGGCGCGTTGAGGTAGTCTGCCACGGCGGCGTTGTAGGGCGTGAGGTCCTTCCCCTCTGACTCGGCCTCGTACAGCTCCCGCGTCTCGGGATTGCGCAGCATGGACTTGGCGTAGGAGACGGCCTCGCGGAATCTGATGTGGTGGGCCTCCTGCGCCTCGCTCCAATCCCTCTTGTCAGGGAACTGAGGGATGGAGCCGACGACGTACACCCCCTTCCACATCTTCGCCACGAGCTGGTCTCCGACCATTCCGGACATACCCTTGTAGCTCAGGTTCTTCTTCGCTTTGATGTAATCACCTCCGAGGGCCCCCTTTCCCGGCTCCGCTGTTTCTCCGTCCGTTCTGTAAGCTCGCTCTACGCTCGCTCCGTTGTTTCTCCGAGATTCCTCCGAGATTCCTGGGAGAATCCTCCGAGATACCTCCGAGATACCTCCGAAGTTTCTCTGAAGGTTCTGTAAGCTCGCTGTATGCTCGCTCCGTTCTTCTCCGTTCGTTCTCCGTTGTTTCTCCGTTCCGCTCCGTTCCCGTCCTAGCGGATGGGAGATCGTAGACCGTGCGGTCTCACAAGGATGAGGCCCGCCAAAAGAGCCGGGGAATACCGGGTTTTCACGAAGACAGCCCATGAAAACATGTGAATATCTGTCTGGGACATATAGGCTTCAGGGAATCTTCCCGGAAATTTCCCCGAAAGCTTTATAAGCGAGGCAAGGAGGCAGAGGACTCTGAGGGAAATCTCACAGCTCTGTGCGCACAACCGCGTCAGTCCGCCCACGCCGCGCGAGCGAAGGACGACCCTGAAGAAGGTGCTCGTCCTCGCGTTCATCGTTGTCAGCCTTTTGACCGTGTTCATCGTGCAGCTCCCGCCGCCTCCTCACCCAGGTCCCCCGGATCCGACCCTGCAATTCGAGCAACCCGTGAGGATAGCAGGCGGCTGGAAGATCATTGTGCGGGAGGTCTCGGTGCTGAAGAGCCCAGGCCAATACGGCGTCGTACTCTCGAGGAACGGCACCGTGGTGGTGGAGAACATGTATAGTATACGGATGTCTGGCCCCTTCCTTTACTTCTATGATATGGACCATGACGGTAACCTCAGCGCGGGCGACTGGTTCATCGCTGTGTGTGACCCGGGGAGCGAATACGGGCTTGAGATAATCTGGACCTGGAGGCCCGCCGGCATCTTGAGCGGACAGGTGGAGTGGAAGACGTAGGAGCCAAAACGATTTCATATCCGGACGCGCATTCTCACACGTGGAGGAAGCTAACGATTCGGATTCTCGCGGAATGCGCCGTACGAGGATAGGCAGGCGGCTGGTGGTCCTCGCCCTTGTCCTGTTCCTCGCGGCACTGGGCATGTTCGCATACTATCTCACGCTACCGCAGTACACGGGCCCCCGCTGCTGGGGCTTCTTCGACAGCCCAGAGATGACATTGTACGCGATGCCAGCGCCAAACGGGTTCGCGTTCGATGTGACTAGCACGAGCCACGTGAAGCCTCTTGACTGCTACACCGTGATGATATACAAGGACGGAGTACGTCTCTGGCCAGAGTCCCAAGGAGCCGAAGAGGTGGTGGAGGGACAGATTGGAACCTGGCCCGCGGGGGAGCTTCTGAGCTTCGCGGACACCGATGGAGACGGGAAGCTCACGAGGGGGGACGTCTTCACGCTGCAGTGGCTGGATTCCAATACCCAGTACCAGATCGTTCTGTTGGGCAAGTACCAATTCGCCGGCAGCGCGACGATCACGACGCCATAGGCTCATGTCATGCAGGTCGTGAGCGGGAACACGGAATACAGCCATGCTCCGATCCCCAGCGCGATGAGGAGGACGAGTCCGGTGGCCCCCACGAGGATGAGGAGATCGTGTCGCCGGGTTCCCACCATCGCATCCAGGAGGGGTCGGGCACCGAGCCCCAGGTAGGTGTCGCCCCGG
>JAJISH010000011.1 GCA_022848825.1 Thermoplasmatota archaeon | reverse complement strand
TGCACATTTGAACCGTCCATCCTCGTCCTCGTGATCCCCTCGATGTAGATCTTGCTCCGCTTCATGTCGACGCGCAGCACTCTTCCCTCCGACATCTTATGGTCACCCTTAGTCACGGACACGGTGTCATCTGTTCTGACGGGCATCGTCCTAGTGCCATACTCACTTTTCAGTGACGGGGAGAGGGGCGCCGAAAGATATTTCCTCCTGATGTGACTGGGAGCGTTGTACCTTCTCTTCCTGTTCTTCCCCGGTTTTGTGACTCCGCCTTTCTTCAATCAGACCACCATCCGGGCGATGGAGTTCAGACGAGGCCATCGCTCCACTGCTTCTCTAGCGACCGGGCCCTTGACATCCGATCCCCTCATTTCTCCATCGGGGGTGAGGATCACAGCGGCGTTGTCGTCGAACTGGATCCAGGTGCCGTCCCTCCTCGGGTAGGGCTTCCTCTGTCTGACGATGACTGCGTTGAACAGCTGACGCCTCATCTCAGGGGTCCCCTCCCTGCAAGAGACAATGATTAGATCGCCTACTCCGGCGTTTGGGAGCCTGCGGTGGACTCCTTTGTAGCCGACCACTTGGATCAGCTTGAGCTTGCGTGCACCGGTGTTGTCTGCGCAGTCGATCATGCTCCCTGTGACGAGGCCCGTCGAGATGCGGCGCCTCATCCCAATCCTGCGCTTCATTCGCTTCGACATCGACTATCCCTCCTTCTCCACCACCACGAACGACTTCGTCTTGCTGAGGGGGCGGCACTCCGCTATCTTGACCTTCTCGCCCCTCCTCGCGGCGATGCAAGGGGGATTGTGCGCCGTTATCCTGCTGTTCATGCGGGCGTACCGCTCGTATTTCGGATAGTATCTGGTGTATTCGATGCTGACCACGACGGATTTCTGCATCCGGTCGCTCACAACAACTCCCTCCATCATCCTCCCCCTGACGCTGAGGGTTCCGTGGAAGGGGCAGTCTACATCATCGCAATCGTTCTCGGGTTGTCGGAAACTCATCAAACCTTGCCGCCTCACCATCTCCGCTTGCTCTTCCTCTTGACCCTGTCCTCGGGTCTGCTCACGAGAGCAGATCCCTCCACCTCCACGCAGCCCTCAGGTAGCTTGAACTTGAAAAGGGCGTCGCGCTTTGCGACTCTCTTCACAGACTCGCCCTGTTTGATCATCAGGGTGTTTCTGCTCTCGTCAACCACCTTCCCCGATATGGAGTCACAGCATCTGTTTGTGCTCCTGATGACGTCTACCTCGAGGCCGATCAGCTCGTGCCTCAGGATGTTCCTCGGCGTGACGGCGGTCATGCTCCCAGCTCCTCCTCCCTCATCACTGTTTTCAGCCTCGCGATAGTCTTCCTGAGCTCCTTCACCCTGCCTGGGTTCTCCACAGATCCCCCTGCGCTGATCATGGTCCTGAGCTTCGACAGCTCGGTCTTCATCTCGTCTAGCCTTCTATCCCGCTCCTCAGGGGACATCTCCCTGATCTGACTCATCCTCAGGATCGCCAAAGGTTACGCCTCCTCTTCCTTCTTCTCATCCTCAGAGGCTTCGACAGTCTCAACTTTTGTCTCTGATATCTCCGCTTCTTCTTCAGCTGGTTCAGCATCAGGCGCCTTTACCTCGTCAGCCTGAGGCTCTGGTTCAGTTTCAACTGATTCAACTTTTTCGGCTATCGGCTCGGCCTCTACATCCACCCCGGTCTCAGCTTCTGGCTGCTCAGCCTCAGCGGGCTCTGGAGTAACTTGAGATTCGGCTGGTGTCGCTTCGATTGCTCCGGTCTCTATCTCTTCCTCTTTCGGAAGTTCCGATTCCTCGGGTACTATCTCCGCTACTTCAGCCTCTGACGGCTCTGACATCGGGGCCTCAGCCTCAACGAGCTCCTCAGCAACTACGGTTTCAGCAGGTTTGGGTTCGGGTGCTCCCACATCTGCTTCTGGAGCTACTTCTGGAACTGCTTCTGGAGCTTCGGGCTCCACCCCCTCCGGAAGCACGACTTCTTCTTCAGGATACTCGATGACGGGCAGGCCGGTGAGGTCGACCTTGTCTGGGAACTTGGCATCGGGGGGGACGATGGTCACGGTGACGCCGAAGGTGCCCTTCTTCTGCTTGACGTGTATCGTCGCGCTTTTAACGTATGTGAGGGCGGGGTCTCCCGATTTTGGGATGTAGCCGTCGCTCACCTTCTCGTATCGGCCCCGGTCGCTTCTTAACTTCCCCTTTAGAAGGATCTCGCAGCCGATGGCCCCGGACTCCATGGT
>JAJISH010000109.1 GCA_022848825.1 Thermoplasmatota archaeon | reverse complement strand
CGAGAGCGTGAGGGATATTCTCACGTCGGGAAGTTGCAGGAAATCAAGGGAGAGCTGCATGGCCCTGGACGAGGCGCCAGACACTCTGATCCTGTGGATCGACGAGAACCTGCCGCTCGAATATCGAGAGCCGCGTGATCTGTGTGCGGGCCTGGACTCGCTGTCAAAGGCCGACGTGTACCTCGGGCGAGTGAGAAGGAAGCGACATTACAGGCTTTGGGCGTACGCGTCGGACCTGATGACATGCGGCGTTTCCGTGGCCAGAGAGGGCTCCGCCTACGGGCAAGGAAGGTACAGGTTCCCACTGTGGCTGTCGAAGATGTCCAGGTCAAGGTCGGTAAGAAGGACGCTCCGCTCTGTGTCGGAAAAGATCGGAGGGGAGACGCACACGTCCTCCAATCTGGCAAGGACTGACATCCTTCCTGGCTTCACGCACATATTTCTCAACGATTTCGAGTTCAGGGTCTCAACGACCGCCAGGATGGAACTCGTTGAGAGGGAGGTTGCATTCCTTCTCGGAGAGAAGGAGGATTCTACCGCGGTGAAGCAGACCGTCGAGCAGGCGAAGAGGATCAGAGAGGGAGACTCTGTCGAGATCAAGGAGATCGAGGACTTCGAGCTGGACAAGGAGCACGGTCAGAAGGACCTGAGTCAGTTCTAGGTGCAAAAGTGTTTATCGGTCCGCAACGATGAGATGTCAGTGGACCCGGAAAAGCGTCGTCTGCTCGAAAGACAGGGCTACAGGATCGTCGGCAGCCATTCTGCCGTGAAACTATGCCACTGGCTGAGAGAGAAGCTCATCAGAAAAAGACCGTGCTACAAGGAGGTGTTCTATGGAATCGACTGCCATCGATGCCTTCAGATGACGCCCACGGCGGACCAGTGCAACATGAACTGCCTGTTCTGCTGGAGAGCCCAGAACTTCTCAAAGCCGAAGTTCGACGACTTGGACGATCCGGCTTTCATCCTGGAGGAGAGCCTGAACGCGCAGTGTGAACTGGTTTCGGGCTTCAAGGGTGACAGCCGCTGCAGCATTGAGGAATGGACGGAGGCTTCTGAGCCGCGGCATGTGGCCATATCGCTCACGGGGGAGCCCACGTTCTATCCGAAACTGGGGCAGCTCATCCGGGAGTGTCACGGAAAGGGCATGAGCACCATCCTCGTCAGCAACGGCACGCTGCCGTCAGTGCTGGCACGGTTGGACCCCCTGCCCACACAGTTGTACATCACGGTCGCGGCGCCCACACCTGACATCTACAACAAGCTTTGCTCTCCCATATCTGAGGATTCTTGGGAAAGACTCCTGGAGTCCTTGGCGGTCATGAAGGGGCTGAACACGAGAAGGGTCGTCAGGCTCACGCTCGTCGATGGCTGGAACATGACGCACGTGGACGCCTACTCGGAGCTGATCTCCCGCGCTGAGCCTGACTTCGTGGAGGCAAAGGGATACGTATTCGTGGGTGGGTCTAGGAATCGGATGAAATGGAGCAACATGCCGAGCCACGATGGGATTCGGGAGTTCTCGAGAACGCTTTCAAGCCATCTCGGATATCCCATCCTGGATGAAAGGAAGGAAAGCCGGGTCGTGCTCCTTGGATCCGGCGACAAGGACAGAAGAATGGTCTCCCCCGTTCGGCTTTAATATCTGTAAGGGGGTT
>JAJISH010000108.1 GCA_022848825.1 Thermoplasmatota archaeon | reverse complement strand
GTCTGGTATGCCGACGGCAACATAGAGGGAAGAGGCTATGACGCAGGGACTTCCTCCTGGGACTCGAACGAAGCAAGCATAGCCACGACCGCGGGAACCAAGGACAAGATGGGACCCTCCGTCGTAGCGAACTCATCGCAGACTCTTCATCTGATATACTCGGACTCGAGTGGCTACATCCAGTATGTGTACAAGGAGACATCGGGATCCTGGACGGACGGCTCGTCCGATCCAGAGACGAGTAGCCAGTTCAATTTCTATCCAACCCTGAGCCTTCTCACGACGAACGACAATCTTTACGCATTCTACGTGAGAGGGAACCAGATATACTGTCAGGTCTGGGATGGCAACTCATGGTCTGAAGTCACTCTGACATCTGACACCAATACGAAAACACACCTCGCCTCGACCTACGCCGGTTCAGGCGATGGTGAGCTTCCGTGGATTTGGAGGCAGGAGACGTTGGACTACGAGATCGCCATCGAGAGAATACCGGAGTTTGAGCATCTCATCCTGCCGATAGTGTTGACTGGACTAGTTCCATTTGTGAGAAGACTGACTCGGTCCAGGAGAACGCAAAGGAAGAGCTCAGAGGCTGCTGACAGGTAGCCCTCTCTGCAATCGAGCCAGCCTCTAGTACGCTTGTGATTCAGGCAAGCGTGGGCGCGCAGCATTATGCGCGAATTCTGAGATGAACAGGAACGATATCCCAAATGCCTGTAAGACGACTCCCAGGAACACTGCCAGTCGGTTGATGCTCCCGAATTCGTCGAAAGCCTCACCAACAATGGGTATCTCGAAGACGTCGTGAAGCACGGAGAAACCCACGAAAGCCACAACACCGACGACTATCAGAATCAGTCCTGTGTACCAGTAGAGCCTGCCGGTCCTTCCGTCGTTGGAGATCTCATGGGTCTCGGCTTTGCTTCTGTCGGTAAGTGTGGGATCTGTATCGAGTAAGTCCAGTTCCAGACCCTCGATTTCTTTGAGTATCTCTTCCGCTGATGGTTCGTAAGTCTCTGTCATCTCGTCAAGGCGAGAGTTGAGCTTCTCGAGTCCCGCAGGAGTCAGCCTGTACATGATCATCGCCGAATCCTCGCGACCCTTCGGATGGACCATTCTGGATGGCTCGACTAGGTGTTCCTTCATCATCCTTTTCAGAGTCGGGCCCAATACCGAGCTCCCCATTTGCGTGTTCTCCGAGAGCAGACGAGCGGTTCTCGTCCCATCGAAAAGCTCCTTCAGGATCTCGAACTCAACTTCCTCATGCCTCAACTCTTGCACCTTCAGCTTTTCATACATGACACTAGTGCCAAATGGACACCTTCCGTTTCCGTGGCAAGAAAACGAGCCTAGCATCTAATAAGCCTTTCTAGATGTTTATCATCGGTGATAAACGTACTAGGCACGTTCCGCTCGGAATCATGGATTTGGTTGGTTGGCATGCACTAAATCGGTCGGCATGGGAAGCGAAAGCTTACACCTCTCACAGAGAGGCGGTGTTCCTTCTCCTCAGTCTCCACTTTCCTCATCATGGCTCACGATGTGTTAGGTGTCGGTGCCTAGAAAGTCGCATATGCGTATCATCTCCGCAACTTCGCCCGGTGCATGATATACTGTGTTATCCGTGGTGATAACCTGTGGGAAACGGATTTATATGTCCATTCTCAAGTATGCATGCTTCTGGAAAGGTGGGCTTTGAGACTATGACAAGAGGACCGTGGTGGCCAAAGACATGGCGTCGAGGAATCTACTCTGATTCCTCCCGCATCTCGCATCATCACCATTCCAATCTTCGGCCCCCCGATGAGGAGAGACGAGTGGCTTTTCGCTATGCGGCCTCACTAGTCTCAGGGAAGAGGGGATGTTCCATTGACGCAGAGTCCCCCTTCTGCGGGATATCCCCGACCTTCTGCCCTCCCGAGAGTGGCGAGACGGAATCTTGGATTCAGGGTGAAGTCTTGCCACTCTCGCCCGTTTTTTCAGGCGTGGAACATCCGACAGTCAAGCAACTTCTTTGTGTACGTGGAGAGAGCGGCCATCATCAATTGAGGTGACATTTCATGGTCAGAGGATCTCCCGAGCTGAGCACGAAGAAGGCCGCCGCGGAGATGAACGCCTCTGAGGACTCACCCAGCAGGGAAGGCCCAACAAGACAACTGGGAACGAGAGTGGGAATCCTCAATGGGGAGAATGTCTTCGAGGCGCTTGATCGGGACGCAAGGCGTGTAGAGCGGAAATCGTCGCGTGCGAATGAAAAGGCCCTCGTACTCGGGATTGCCTTTTACGGCCTCGCAATCGTGTCCCTTGTGCTACTCGATGGTAGGCATATCCTCGCTTTCTTCTTCGCGGCCATGGGCATATTCCTGACCGCGCTAGGCGACTTCCTTAGAAGGAGAACCTCGGTCAGGCGCTAGGCGAGAGCGGTATTCCGAGATGATTGAACTCGTCCCCAACCCGGGTGGGCGATTGTCCCAGGAGCTATCCATTCCGAGGCCCCATTGCCACGAGTTGTCTGACAAGCGGGCCATAGTCGTGGTCCTTCACCACAGATGAGTGGTCAAGAGAGAAGAGGAGCCTCTTTGGCGTATCCCAGAAGAACTCGTGCTCCTTGTAGGCTTCAGAGAGGTCGTGGAGCCTCCGCTTGTAGTCCTCGAAATCCCTGAAGGCGCTGACCGCCACTATCTTCCTAGGGTCGTATACACAGAAGAAGGCGGGTCCGAGCAGTTTCATGATTCTTGGAAGATTGTATTTCAGTGTTGCCGAGGACCTTGGGTGGAACCTGGCACTCGTAACAACGACCAGTCGGATGCCGATCCTTGACAAGTCTGGTGTGTAGATCCTTTCCAGAATTCTCTCGTCCCGAAACCTCCTCCTCGCCCTTCCCACGGTCATCCGAGAGATATCCAATCTCTTGGAATGCTCCGTGTCGTTGGCCTCAGGTCTTTCGACAAGACTGGAGAGCACGAGAGACTCCTTCCTCCCCAGCTTGAGAGATCTTGTTCGAAAGACCGTCT
>JAJISH010000107.1 GCA_022848825.1 Thermoplasmatota archaeon | reverse complement strand
CGTTGCCTCCGCCCTGTGTCCACTCATCAGAAGGGCCATCGTAATACCATTGATTCTTCGTGACGCTCTCCGTTGGGTCACCCCAGGTCGCCAGGAAGAAGATCTCAGTGGACGTGTAGGCGGTCTTGATCTCGACGTCCGTGCCTCCTACCGTGACCGTCAACGCGGTCGCATCGTTCCATGCCGCGTCCGTTCCGTCGCCGTCGATCGTAACCGCTGAAACGGCCAGTGCGGATTCGATCGTCCCTTCTACTGCTCTGGTCCCTGCGCTGGCCCCGCCTAGCTCTGGTGAGAGCGGTAAGGCCAACAGGGCTGATAGAGCAACCACGAAGAGAATGGGCCAAGCGATTCTCTTGTCCTTCAGGTTCATTTCAGTCCTCCCATCTTTCTTCACATGACACCGCAACATTGTGTGGTGTCTCGGAATTGCCCCCAGATGAAAGCCGTTCTTCATGTGACTTGGCCTTTATGGATGTAAAATCACGCCTCTTCTAGTTGCGAGTCACGGCTTCGATGTGAGAGCTCCCCGGTGTCGACCCTTCATCCATGAGATCGTTTTCGGGGGAAGGAATGACAGACTCCCCTATGCTCTCTGACCCTTCTTGTGTCCCGAAGTTCCGAAATGACTTTATCATCGCTGTCACTAGCTAGATTGAAATCAAACAGGAGGAACAGACTTGGGCGCTCAATCCCCCCAACCTGATGAGCCATCTCGACAAGAGCCGAGTCGGTCATGGATCGCGCGCTACGCACTGATAATCATACTTATCGCAGCCATCATCATCACCGCCTACTTCATCTCATATTTGTTTCGCCCACTACTCCCAACTGGTGACTGCAGAGCTCCAACTGTTGGCATGTCCGCTACTCCCAGCCCGGCTGGGTACAGGATTGACATCCTTGGCGTTACCGAACACAAGGACCTCGGACATTATGGTGTATCTGTTCTAAAGGATAACTCGTCTTGGCCTGGTAGTCCCAGGATTCTATCTGACGGGGGATTGGGCACAGGTCCCGCGGGAGAATACCTGAACTTCACAGACTTAAACGGGGACGGCTCTCTTTCGAGGTGGGACTTCCTCACCCTCGACAACTTGACGTCAGGTTCAGTGTATGAGGTTGTTCTCTTCTTTAGGGCTTGTGACTCTGAGATTACCAGAGAAGTCATTGTCGCACCGTGAACCTTCTCTGTGCGTTCGAATAGGAGCATGTGGAAGTCCACCGGGGAATGTGTCGCACTCCTTTTCGAACATCGACATTCTCGATTGGGAAGACTCACCCGCGAGCGAGAGCGCGATGAAGACGACTCATCTGCTAACGGATTGAATGCCGCCTAGAAGTTTCGATTTCAGGACATCCATCCGGCTCGAGCAGAGAAGCTTCTGATCTCCTGAGCTTCGGTCCTCACTGCCCCCTCGTTGTCACGGCCGTGCTACAGGAGCCCACTCCTGCTGAGGATCTCCCTGACCGATTCGGTCGCTTGGTGCAGGTCCTCCGTGTTCTTCGCGCCCGTGAGGACCATCTTGCCCGAGCCGAAGAGCAGACAGACTATCTTGGGATCCTCCAGCCTGAGAACCAGCCCGGGGAACTGCTCGGGCTCGTACTCCATGTTCATGTCAAGCGAGATGGCGATGTTGTTGAGGTTCAGATCGCTGCCGAGATCGCACACGGCCACGATGTTCTGAACCGTTATCTCTGGATGACGTTCAACGGGCATTCCAGCCTCGTGCAGTTTGCCCGCAACGATTTCCACGGCCTCTCGAACATCATCGAGGCTCTTCCCACCCGTGCACACGACCTTCCCGGTTCTGAACAGGAGAAGCGCGGTCTTCGGCTTCTTCATGCGGTAGACCAATCCTGGGAACCTCTCGGTATCGTACTGTGCGCCTTCCAGTACCGGCACGACCGCGTCCAGGTCAAGCTTATCGGCAAGCCGCGTTGATGCGACTATGTTCTGGACTTCCGCCTTCTTCGGGACTCCTCCCACGCCCCAGCATAACCGCGGTTGGGGAAAAGGCTTTCGCAACGGTTAAAGGGCGTTGTGAGAGGCCGGAGAAGACCTTATACCGTGATAACCATGTATTATGACAGGAGACTGAGAGAATGAGGGTGAAGGTGGATATGGAGAGCGATGCACGCTACTTCAGACTCTGCGAGGATCCGATAGAAGAGAGCGAAGAGGCGGTTCCCGGAATGGTCGTGGACTACAACAAGGAAGGAAAGATCGTCGGAATCGAGATACTCGGGATCAAGGAGAGAATCCCTCCAGAGGAGCTGTCATATGTAAAGGTCGATCTACCGACCGCCGCCTGAGAGTCCGCGGGTATGAGACCGTTTCAGAGGGAAGAACGGAAGGTTTCGCGTGGAGAATGGCATTCCTTCCGGGCGGTCAGCATCCGAAGGAAGAAGACGATCGTGGGAACGGGGCTCCTCCTCAGTAGACAGGAACAGAGTGGGATTCTTCCGTGGCAGGAGCATCCTCGAAGGAATCGCTGTCCTCCTTCAATTGCAGGCGCTCCGCAACCTCAGTACAGAGCCGGGACAACCTCTCGTGCCCCATCAAGGCGTACATGGTTGCCTTCAGTCTCCAAACGGAGGGATAGTCTATCCTTACCCTCGTGACCTGGTTGAGACAGTAGAGGGCTTGCTTGTACTTCTTCAGCCACGCAAGGGTCACCCCTTTCGAGAACCAAGCGTCCACATCCCCAAGGTCCATCTCCAGTCTCTTCTGGCATGTCCGAAGGAGCTTGAGAATATCTTCTCGCTTGTCACGCTCGTTTCTCATCATCCAGCAATCATTCTCAGAAGCGATATCTGTTTCCCTCCAGAAATCAAAACTGATAGGCTACTTGGATTGCTCCTCGGCCCTTTCCAGACAGAGCCTGGCCATCCTCTCGTTGCCGAGCTGTCCGTATATCTTGGCCTTGAGCATCCAGATCCCCGGGTAGAATGGATCTCTCTTCGTGATCACTTCCAGGGTTTCGATGCATTTCTCATAGTCCTCGGTCTTTGCCAGCCAAGCGGCCTTGGCGAACAGCGCGTCCAGGTCCAACGGGTTCTCCTGCAGCCTTTCTCGGCATTGCCGCTGCCAAATCCTCGTATGGTCCCAATCCTTCTGCTCTGCACTGTTCTCGGACATTGGCGTGATCCTTCGCCCAGATCGAGGAGCTGTAGATGTCTTTCGAGGGAGCCTATATCTGTCTTTCCAAGCTGCTATCAAACTCGATAATGGGACTGCCGGAGAGGATTCTCGATGCCGGATTCCGCCGCCTTCGGGAGGCCAGGGCGATCGGAACGCCAATGACCTCTCGGGCAAGAAGAAAGGTCCTCTTATCGGCTCCTCTGGAACCGTCTCAACAATCCAACATCAAGGCCGGGATGACTTTCCCTCATTGATAATTGCGGAGGAATCTTTTTATGTCCCCCTCTCGTGAGAAATCAGAATCTCAGCTACCGGCTGAGGAAATGGAGGATACTGAATGAATCTCGATGAGGAAGCGTTTGGAATGAGAAATAGTTCAAGGAACGTGCTCTCGATTCTCGTGGGCATCCTGGTGATCAGCTCCGCCGCCCTGACCTTCGTGCCTTCAGCGGGAGCTCAATCGATGGGTCAGCTGGAGCCTCCCTATTCCGACAATGGCTTGGACACTGACCTACCGCCAGACGGGTTGTTCGATCATCTCGTGGTGAACGTGAGCATCAACGTCACCCAACCCGGTGATTTCGTCTTGGTCTCGGAACTGCGCGACAATACGGGCATCATATACATCACCGACGCCTTCAACTTCACCTGGCTGGACGTGGGAGTCCACGTGGTCCCACTGTGGTACACTGGATATGCCATTCGCCTCTCGGGCATCGATGGTCCCTATGTGGTCAACATGGGTCTTCTCAACGAAACCTTCGCGATGGTAGACAGCGACTCCTATCTGACGGGTCCTTATCTGGCGCAGGACTTCCAAACGCCTCCAGCAGGGCTCCTCCCTCCCCATTCCGACAATGGTCTGGATACGGACGGTGACACGTTCCTCAACTACCTCGTGGTCGATGTCGCTGTCGACGTGAGCAAAGCCGGGTTCTACGAGGTCGATGCAGCCCTCCTCGACGGCACGGGAATGACATTCATAGATTTCGAGTCCAACTACACCTATCTCGATGTGGGGCTCCAGACGGTCGTGCTCCGATACAGAGGGTACGTGATCTACTCCGCTGGAGTGGACGGCCCTTACAGGGTCGAGCTCGAGCTGTATGACGATTCCTGGAACTTCCTCGACAACGGAACCTACATGACCCAAGCGTATCTCCAGACGGATTTCGAGCAGTTCCCCCCCGCACAGCTCTCACCTCCGCATTCCGACTACGTTCTGGATGGAGACGAGGACACGCTGTACGACTTCCTGATGGTCGATGTGACTGTCAACGTTGACGAGGCAGGACCATACACGATCTTTGGAGACCTCTACGACAGCACGGGGATGATCTTCATCACCAACGTCGAAGAAGATGGCTATCTCGATCCGGGACTTCAGACGGTAGAGCTTCAGATCCTGGGATACGACATATACGATGCGGGGATAGACGGCCCGTACACGGTCGAGCTGATGCTGTTCGACTATGATATGAACCTTCTCGATGCCGATACCCACATGACCGGCGCATACCTCAGCTCGGAGTTCGATCCGCGGCCCGGGTGGTTCAGTCCGCCCCACAGCGATCACGGTCTGGACACGGACGTTCCGACGGACGGGTTCTTCGACATCCTTGTCCTGAACGCCTCGGTCGACATCGATGAACCGGGAATGTTCTTGGCATATGGCATCCTGTTCGACGCTACCATGACCCTCCAATTGATGGGGACGAACTTCACACAGCTCGGTGCCGGCCTCCAGACCGTCGAGCTCTCGTTCGGTGGCCCAGGCATATACACTTCTGGATTTGACGGTCCTTACAGCGTCATGCTCATGCTCGGAACCTTCGTCGGTGAAGAGATGGTCATGGTCGACCAGGATTTCCACGTGACGAATCCATACAACTACACAGATTTTCAGCCGGTGAACCCCGGAATGATATGGGGCTACGTCTACGAAGCCGCAACCGGCAGTCCGCTTCCTTCCGCGGAGGTGCAGGCCTTCAACTACACGTACGGGCACAGCAATAGGGCACTCACGGATCCGACTGGCTATTACGAGATGAACCTCTTCGAAGGGGAATTCCACGTTCTTCTGGACGATTCGGACCTCCAATCTGGTATGACCGTGGTTCCCGTCGTCGGCTCTACGGAAGTGACGGCGTACCTGGAAGAGACCCCTCCGGGTAGCATGTCCATGGACATATCCTTCCTCGACTGGGACAACGTGAACCTGAGTGCGGATATGACCATGGAGGAGGACAATCAGACAATGAGGGTCATGATAGACTTCATGTACGGCAACAGGGACGGCTACCTGGATCAGGGAGAACTGGACATGTTCATGGGGATCGTGGGTGGACCGGCCGTGGAGTTGGACAATACGACCGAGATCATGTTCGTGGACGGTATCCACTACGACCTTGACCCAGCGTCCTTCCAATTCGGGATCGGCGGGGAAGGACCCGTGGACATGAACACTCCCTTTTCCATGCATCTTGCGGGGAACTTCACCTCCAACGTCACGATACCCGTTGCACCCTCTCACCTCATCGAGGTGAACATGACGTACGACACCGATGAGGAGGTTTCCATGGGCTACATGAACATCCCAGCTACCTACGTTCTGGACTCCTACGATCCCGTGTCGAACATGTCGATCAGCGGTCTGGGCACATCCGCGATCCTCATCGACCCGCTCGGTGATCCGGACCCTGGCGACGACGTGGACTACGCCTGGGTGAATCTGACGGTGACAGCGACCACGGGTTCGTTCGCGCCCGAAGTGAGGGACGTGTTCATCGACGGATCTTCGGTGACGACATACTATCTCTCAGCACTTCCTGCGACATTCGATTTCACGGCGACCGTGGATGATACTCTCTCAGGGAACTCCAACATTGGCGGTGCGAATTATACGACACCTGCTCCAGCATCATGGCCAGGAACGCAAATGAGTGCACTTGACGGTGTGTTCGACGACCCGGTCGAGGATGTCAATGCGACCGTGCCGATTCCTGCTTCGGCAGGCGTCTATGACTACTACGTCCATGCCTGGGACAGCATTCCGACGTACAACGAGAGCGCCCCGCACGCGACCCTCACGATCGTTGACGACCTCCCGCCAGAGATGTCCGGCGTTGCCATCGACGGTCAGAGTGCAGCGACCTACTACCTGTCGTCTCTGCCCTCGAGCGTGACGCTCACGGCCATCGTGAATGACACGGGCTCAGGCGGTTCTGACATCGGCGGGGCGAACTACACGACGCCCGCGGCCGCGACTTGGCCAGGTACACCCATGCAGGCCGAGGACGGGACCTTCGATTCGTCCGTTGAGATTGTGACCGCCCAAGTGGTCCCGCCAACCCAAGCGGGAACCTACGACTACTACGTCTACGGTTGGGACGACGGCGCGGGATACAATGACAGTGCTCCATTCGCGACCCTCACAATAGTGGACGATCTCCCGCCCGAGATATCGAACGTGCGGGTGGATGGACAGGCGACGGTCACAGTCACACCTGGAACCCTGGTGGTGCTAACCGCCACGATTGACGACACTGGCACCGGCGACTCGAATATCGCAGCGGTCAACTACACGATAGGTGTGATGAACTGGCCAGGAACGCCCTTGAGCTCCTCCGACGGGGCCTTTGACTCACCTCAGGAGGATGTCAACATAACGATAGACACTACGGGCTGGACGGATGGCAGTTATGAAATCTGTGTCTATGCTCAGGACAGTAGTGAGGGATATAACAACACCGCTCCTTTCGCGACCCTCACGATAGGAGACGATCTCCCGCCGGAGATATCCGAGGTTGCCATTGATGGCCAAAGTGCGGCGACCTACTATCTGTCATCATTGCCCTCAGTCGTGGTCCTCACCGCAACCGTGGACGATACGAACACCGGCGATTCCAATATCGGCGGTGCGAACTACACGACGCCTGCGGCCGCGACTTGGCCAGGTACACCCATGCAGGCCGAGGACGGGACCTTCGATTCACCCTTTGAGAACGTGACCGCTCAAGTGGTCCTGCCAACGCAAGCGGGAACCTATGACTACTACGTCTACGGTTGGGACAGCGGCGCGGGATACAACGACAGTGCCCCGCACGCGACCCTCACGATCGTTGACGACCTCCCGCCGGAGATATCGAACGTGCGGGTGGATGGACACAGATCTGTTACCGTCAAACCTGGAACCGATGTGGTGCTGACCGCCGTGATCGACGACACCGGCACGGGCGACGCGGACATCGGAGCAGCCAACTACACGATAGGGCTGACGGATTGGCCGGGAACAGCGATGGATCCCACGGACGGCTCCTTCGATTCCGCTCAAGAGGACGTCACCGTGCTGATAGACACGAGCGGTTGGTCGGAGGGCAGCTATCAGGTGTGCGTCTACGCATCGGACAGTGAACCAGCGCACAACACGACTGCCGTCGCATGCGCGGAGATAGTGATCGATGAGACCCCACCCTCGATAGGCGATGTCCTGGCGGAGCCCGATCCGCAGGACGCTGAGAAAGAAGTGGTCGTCTCTGCCACCATAACGGATGCGAACGGGATAGACGAGGTGAGGATCGAGATAAGGGACCCAGAGGGCAATCTCGTTGGCGATTTCTTGATGACCTATGATAGCGTTGCCGACAGGTTCGAGTACACGCGCGCCTACGATGCGGCGGGCACATACACCTTCACGATACGCGCGACGGACGAGGCCGGAAACGTGGCATCCGAATCCGGGGACTTGAGCATCCGAGAAGAGGCATCTGCTGGCTTCCTGGAACAGTACTGGTGGATCATCCTGATAGTGGTCATCGCAGTGGTGTTACTTGTGGTGGCACTGGTTGCCCTGAGGCGAAAACCGGCGGTTGCGGAAGATGAAGAGATGCCACCGCCTCCGGAAGAGGAGATCCCGCCACCCCCCGAAGAAGAGGTCCCGTGAGGAATCACTGAACCGACAGCGTCATCTCCCAGGCGAGCCATATGTTCGCCATAAGAGTTAAAGAGGGGTAGGTTGATGCTTCCCCAACTCTGAGCCGTAGGAACCATATCGATACGGCTCAAGGAACAGGGGAGGGAAACATGAACGTATGTCCAACATGCACAGGTCAGCTGACCTGGGTGGATATGTATGACAAGTGGTTCTGCCATCAGTGCAAGAGGTACGTCGAGCCTACAAAGCAGCAGGCCCAGATACCGAAATCCATGACCCTGTGGTACGGGAACAACTACAGGATCAGGAAGAAGGTCCTCACCGTGTGGAACAAGTACTGGATCGAGGATCCAAGAGGCAGGAAGCTCGGATTCGCGAAGCAGAAGATGTTCAGGCTGAAGGAGGACATCAGGGTCTTCACCGACGAGAAGATGAAGAAGGAGCTCTTCAGGATCAAACAGCAGCAGATACTCGATCTATGGGCCACCTTCGCGGTCATCGACTCTCAGACGAACGCGGCGCTGGGCTATATCAGGAGGAAGGCCCTGTCCTCGACGTTCGTGAGAGACGAGTGGGAGGTCCTCAACGCCCACAGGCAACTCGTCGGCGGGTTGTATGAGGAGAAGGGACGCGGTCTGGCCAGGAAGTACATTCCCGGAGGGTCGCTGATCCCCGAGAAGATGGCATTCGAGCTGAACGGCTTGCCGGTTGCGACGGTCAACCAGCAGTTCAAGATCATCGGGGACATCTGGAACCTCCAGGGCCTGAATCTGCCGCCGGACTTCGACCGCAGGGTGCTCCTTGGCAGCATGCTCCTCATGGGTATGATCGAGCGCCAGAGGAAGTAGCGCTGCGAAGTATGGACTCCTCTACCCGAGGCGAATCATCTCAATGTCAACCCAGAAGCCTTCTGGTCGAGGCGGCTCCTCTCTCTTGGACTACGGAACCCCGTAGTGCTTCTCGTAGAACTCCCTCAATGCGTCCTCCGAGGGGATCTCGACCTTCTCCCAGACGTGCATGACATCGC
>JAJISH010000106.1 GCA_022848825.1 Thermoplasmatota archaeon | reverse complement strand
CGACTCGGTCGACTTCAGGGAGAACGAAGCGATAGTGAATGGGTCCGTCGAGATGAAGCCGAACGGCGACACGGAGACCTGCCACAGGATACGGGGGATCATATCCACGATCTACGAAGAGCACCTCGGCAGGAAAGTGCGGTGCATGGAGACGAGCTGCGAGAGCACTGGGAAGACCAGTTGCGTGTTCATCATAGAGCCTGAAACAATGGAGTGACGTATATGGACGATATGCTCAAGCGATTGAGAGAGACGTGCGGGGCGGTTGCATCTGCAGTCGTTGGAAAGGACGGACTGATGATGCATCACGATGTTCCTGACGAGGTGGCGCTGGACACCTTCGGAATCATGAGTGCCACGATCGTTGGAGCCAGCATTACGGCAGCGACGGAACTCGGAAGGGACGAACCCTCAAGAATCGTGGTGGAGGCCGGGGACCTGAACATGATAATCTACAATGCCGGAAAGCGGGCCCTGCTCGTAGTCGCCGTGCCCCGGGACAGGGCCATGGAAGACGTCGACAAGGTCGTCCAGGACATCTTGGCCAAAGCAAAGGAGATCTAGTCTAGATCCAGATCACTGATCTTCTCTTCCGTGGGAAGTCCTTCCTTGCTCCACCCTCTCGCCTCGAAATAGTCGTCCAGCATCTTGTTCATCTCTTCTTCCGTGACGACGTGACCTTTGGACGCCCCTTCGGGTATGGGAAGCGTCAGGAGCCTTTTCGGCAAACGGAAATCGTCCCTCGTCAACCCCTCTCTCAGGTTGAACATGTGCTTGAGATTGTTCACCCTCTCGCCCAGTCCCAGTATCTCCGATTCCGAGAATTCCAGCCCGGTCACGGTTCGCAGTATGTCGACGAATCCCTCGGCCAGGAAGAACCCTCGCGAGAACTTGCAGACGCCCAGGACATCGTATATCGTCATCATGTCCTCGAGCTCCTTGATCTCCACGCCCTTCCCTTCCGTTGAGAACCTGTCCACCCCCTCGAACTTCCAGAACTTACCAGTCAGCTCCAGTGCGTAGGCGCAGCTCCGAAGATGGCAGGCCCCGCGCGAGGACGTCATGAATGCCAGGGCCATGCCCTTTATCCCCCTGACGTCGTAGGCGGGCGGCTCCATGCCCTTCACATGAACGGCGTAGTCCTCGGAACCCTTCCCTATCCTCTCGCTCGCTCGTTTCACGCCCTCCGCAAGGACATCACCGAGGCCCTCCCTTCTTGCGATCATCTCGATGAGCTTCAGCTCGGCCTCGGGGTTGCCGAACTCGAGATCCAGCCCGCCAGTGTCCTCCCGCGTGAGAATCCCATCCTGGAACAGGTCCATGGCGAAGGCCACCGCGGCGCCCGCCGAAATCCCGTCGAGCCCGTGGAGGTCGCACAGCTGGTTCGCCCTGGCCAGCTCCTCGATCTCCCCCATCCCGCACAGGCCGCCGAGCGAGTAGAGCAGCTCGTACTCTATGCCGTCGATCCTGAGTCCTGCGTATTTACCTTCGTCGATGCCGAATATCCTCCCGCAGGGTTTCGGGCACGCTAGGCACGCATTGTTCCTTTTCGTGTACAGCGGAGCCCAGTGGTACGGGTCTATCTTCTCCCTATTGTCAAAGACACCCTCTCGCCAGTTCCTCGTGGGGAAGGTCCCCTTCTCGGAGTTCATCCACTCAAGGAACTCGCCGGTCCCGTACTTGGTGTCATCGTTGAAGGCCGGGCTCTCTACCATCCTACCGTAGTATCGCAGGCAGAGCTCCATGAGCTTGTCCGCGTCGTGAGGCACGAGGTCCCCCGTGCCCTTCACCGCGATGGCCTTGAGCTTCTTCGAGCCCATGACCGCTCCGAGCCCGCCCCTCCCGGACTGCCTGTCCTCATAGTCGATGTTCGCATATCTGACGAGGTTCTCCCCGGCGATCCCGATGCAGGCAACGACAGCATCGCCTTCGGTCCTCCTGATATCCTCTGCGGTGGCTCGGGTGTCCTTCCCCCAGAGGTCCCCCGCATCTCTTATCTCGACATCATCGTCGTCTATGTAGATGTAGCAGGGAGAGCCCGACATCCCGGAGACGAGCAGGAGATCGTATCCCGCCCGCTTGAGCTCGCTTCCCAACCTCGCCCCCATGACGCTCTCCGCGATCGTTCCGGTCAGCGGGGACTTGGCGCAGAAGAGCACCTTGCCCCCCGTGGGTACCGGAAAGCCGTTGAGGAGCCCGGGAGCCAGGATCAGGACGTTGGAGGGGCCCAGCGCGTCCGCGTTCGGGGGCACGTTGTCGTACAGAAACCTCGCGGCGAAGCCCGTCCCGCCCAGGTACGTTCTGATGAAGGGCTCGGGCAGCGGCGATTTCTCAACTGCCCCCGTTGTCAGGTCGATCTTCAGGATCCTTCCCGCGAAGCCCTTCATCTCATCGCCTCCGCGGCGTCCTTGGCCCTGTCGAACTCCTCTGGAACCCCTTCCTCGAACTTTATCGCCTTCAGCGAGCAGAACTTGACGCAAGTCGGGTCGCCGTCGCAGAGATTGCATTTGAACGCGACATCGCCCCGCATGTGAATCGCGTTGTACGGACACGCCTCCACGCACTCCCCGCAGCCTATGCACTCCTCCCTGACGACCTCGATCGCGTGCCCGTTCACGTCCCTAATGCAGTCGACCGGGCACACCTTCACACACTCCTTGTCGCAGGACGCTCCCTGGTTGCAGGCAACTGGGACGTAATGCTCGATGCCCTTCCTGTGGATCCTGATCCTGCCCCATTCCCTGTTCACGAGTCCCTCGTGGTGGAGCGAACACGCCATCTCACACATCCTACAGCCAGTGCAGAGTTCCAAATGCGGTAGAATCGCCCTCATCCTATCCCTCTCTGGAATCCGCGGAGGGAATAAAAAGACTGTTGTGCTGGGATGGACATATCGAC
>JAJISH010000105.1 GCA_022848825.1 Thermoplasmatota archaeon | reverse complement strand
AGCACGACGTCGCTGAGAGTCGTGTTCTGTATGCTGAGATAGAAGTTGAGAGGAACCCCCACATCCATGAGACCGCGGAAGACGAGAGTGGTCTGGGACCTGACTATCTCGAGGCTCACGGTGTCCCAGTTCTCCAGCCCGACCATCGTCCAGTTGCCAGAAACGTTATGGCCCTCGAAGACGCCGATGAACGACCCGTTGCCGATGATCTCGTTCCGAATTGTGTGGTACGGCGTGGAGTCGACGTATACCCTCTCGGTGTCCGTAATCGCCATTTCGAGCGTTCCGGCCAGGACGAACCCCGGAGAATAGGTCATGTTCGCCGAGTAGACCCAGCTATTGCCTTCCTCGTAGCTCGGCATTAGGACCTGTCCCTCCGCCAGTCCAGATGAGACTGAAAGGAGGGTCATCGCCGTCAATGCAAACACCAAACACGCCTTGATGGAACCACGCTCCGGATCAGCTCAAGTCTTAGCCTTCTCCCTCACCGTCCCATTGACGAGGTTCTCGTTCCCGGAGGGGGCCTCCGCCACCGCGTCCCTCAGCGTTGGATGCCCCAGCTCGACAAGGTCCCTCTTGATGAGGGCGAACTCCTTTTCGTCCAGAGCGTTCGGGTCCAAGGGCACTATCAGGATGGATTCCTCCATGGCCATCCTCTCGTTGAGGTCGTGAAGGAGCGTCAGAGACGATTGGAAGTCGTTGTGGGAGATTATGTACTCCAGGCCATCGAGGAGCACGACGGTCTTCTCGCCCTCGGCGACGAAGTGCTCGACCGCGATCGATATGCCTTCCAGCGGCCAGGGCCTTATCGTGTCCTTCCCCGTGGAAACCCTGCTGAGCCAGAGAACGGGTGTCTTCTCCAGGCCGTATTCCGCCCTCACCCTCTGGGGCGGGAGTCGGGTGATGCAGAGGCCCTGGTACCCGTGAGTGACCAGGTCCTTGAAGACGTCGAAGCTCAGGCTCGGGGAATCGTCGACGACAAGGTAGCTCAGCCCGTCGTGGAGTTCGAACCTCCGCTCGGTGCCCAGGTCCGCCTCCGTGATCGGTACGAGGAGCTCCTGCAGATAGCCTGGACCCCTGACAGCGTAGGCGACCAGACCGAGCATCAGGATGCCGAACAAGAACCCGATGCCCCTGAGGTCGATGGCCTGGCTGGGCAGGAGCACTTCGAACAGGAGTTCCGACAGCGTGTAGGAGACGATGCCGATGGCGATGAGGTACGTGTTGAGTGCCACGGACCTCGGCACTCTTGTCTTGACCAGATAGCTTGAGAGCTTGTACGGGATGAATATCAGCGTGGCAACGGCAGCGAGGAACAACATACCTATGAACCAGAGAGGGAACACGAAGGTGAACGTGCCCCCGGCCTCGTGCAGGACATCGACGGGCGCGATCGCCGTCGAGATGATGGCCGCGACCATGACCACGAGGTAGAATATGTACGCGCTCGGGAACTCCTTGCGGAGATTCCAGAAGAGGTCCCGCCCGCCCTTCAGCTCGGGGTTGGCGATTACAACGGCGAACGCACCGGCCGTTATGCCCATGAGCAGGTCGAAGGTCGCCTGGACCTTCTTGCCCACGGTCAGAAGGTTGCCGGAATCCGACTGGGCGATCGACGTGAAGATGAAGAGATGAGCGGAGATGGCGCCCACGAGGAAGAGAATCGAGAGCAAGAGAAGGGACTTGTGAAATCCTTTCATAGTCTTCTGCCTGAGCAGAGCGATAACTATGATGACCGACATCGTCAGGGCCGCGAAGACAGTGACATACTGGAGTATTCGAAGACCTCCATCTAGTGCTATCTGGTCGTCTTTCCACGCATTTCGCATCATAAAAAGCATGTCGTTTCCGTTATCCATAATGATAATCCAGGTAGTCTTGGACAGAGGGAGCGATCTCACTCTCAATAGAGATAATCAGTTTTGATTTCCGTCCGAGAATATTAATCCGTCTCTATTCGAATTCCCCACTTCGAGGAAGTCCTGGGAGATTCCGATTTATGGCACAGAGAACTATTGAGCTCAGCTCCAACGATGTCGACATATTATCGGACATTGTAACGAAGCTGGGAGGTTATGCCAAGGGTCTCCTGGATGGCGTGGACCTTGGGATCAGCAGGTCGAGGCTTTCATGGCACATCGACGAGGTCCACCGGAACCTCACAAGGCTCAGAGGGTCGAACGGAGGAAGGACCATAGCTCTGAGACCGCCGGGGCTGAACAACGGTCCCGTACTGGACAACATGGCGGACACGTGGAACTACGTGCAGACGCTCAGATTCGCTGCCGGCGCCACCATGATCTCGCAGAGGTACCAGAGGTTCATGTCCGCCGAGAACCTGAGGAGGTCCATGCTCGCGAAGATACTCTACAAGTGCCAGACTGGGATCCTGGACGACCTCGTGGACACGCACAGGTACTCCTACATCGAGGCGAAGGACCTCTATCATCACGTTCTGTCCTCGATGACGGACCCGGACTTCGAGATGAACGCGTTCAAGAACAAGCTGACATCGATGATGAAGCAGGAGCAACTGGGCCTGTTCGACCTCGTGACGGACATAACGGCGAGCTTCAACGAGATGTTCGTCGAATCGCCGCACGGCCACGAGCTCTTCTATCAGATGGACATCCTGGACGAGAGGGTCACGCTGGGTCAGGCGTTGACGATGTTCCAGAAGGAGGGCTCCCTGGACACTGTGAAGATCAGGAGGATCGCCTCGCGCTTCTACTCCCCCGCGGAGGACCTCGAATGGTACGACCGCTTGGCGAACTCCGTGAGCGGGGGGACGAGGTACAATCTCATAGACGTCTCGTTCTGCGACAGCGCCCTCGACATGAGCCAGATCAACACGCTTCTGGAGGGGTGGTTCTACTACGACGTTGTCATCGTGTACCTCAACAACATCGTCCACATATACCAGGACCTGAAGGAGGGCATAGCGAACCTGTCGCTGATATCCATGCGGGAGGAGGAGGTCTCCGGCCTCAAGACGCTGGCAGGGTACAATCCCAGGCTGACGACGGACGACTACTCCGATCACATCCGCAGGCTCGCCGGGTACGCATCGCGAGCTCTCGACGTTGTGACAAACGGATACGAAGACGAGACGCTCTACTACCCGTTCATCACGGTGATGATGCCCGTGGTGATGATGGCCGAGTGGATAGGGAAACAGGACTCCTTCATCGATCTCTACCTGGACGAGCTGTCACCTGCCCTGCAGAGAGCGGCAGCGGAGGTCGAGGAGATCGCGCCCGAGCCCGCCGAGGCCGTCGTCTAGTTCTCCATTGTCCACGGCGTGTCCGAGGGAACCTCTATCCAGTATCCTCTGCCTGGTTCCAGGAACTCGTTCGAAGCGTATTCCCTCAGGTAGTATGGCGGCGCCCCCGCATCGTATCCCTCGATGGAGATGTACGGAACTCCCGCCAGAGCATCGCTCACGAGCCTCGGCACTGGGGACGGGTAGCCTACCAGATTCCATCCTGTGGTCAGTTGAATCGTGAACTGAGGGAGGACGGCCCCCGCGAAGGTCAGATCCGAGTTCGAGGTGATGTCGACCCACATGCCAATGGTGTAATCGGTGGTCGACATGGTGTTCACGTTCCTGAAGGCGGCAAAGGCCCTCCAGCCTGGTCCCGCAAAGGTCGGGTCGTACGCCCTGATGGAGCTGTACGAGGCGGTGGCCATATCCTTCCAGAACTCGGCGTCCGTCTGGTACAGCGGAACGGAGATCAGCTGCTCGCCCGGGCTCAAGCTCATCACCATCTTGCCGCCTTGGCTCTCACTCGCCCCACAGTTCCCTGCGCTGTCATTCGCGCAGATGAAGTAGAAGTAATCGGAAGGGTCGCCGTATCCGGCGCCTGCGTCCATGTGTCCGCTCGTGCCCGGTGGGAGGTCGGTTAGGAACTCGTATCCCAGGCCGTTCTTGTCGTAGGCGGTTCCCCTGTACAGTGCGTAGTTCGCGACGTCCCAGGCATCGTCCGGAGACAGTGTCCAGGAAACACCCACATCCTGAAGTGACCCTCCCTCAAGGCTGCCAGTCACATCGGAAGCAGGCAGAGGTGGAGCCGTATCGCCGTGTGTCACTTCCAGCACCACGTTCGCTGGAGAGCCCCAGTTCCCCGCCGAGTCCATGCCCCTGACGTACAGTGTATGCATTCCTTCGCTCAGACCGTTGGCATCGACCAGGTAGTCCGCATCTTCAATCACGGAGTCGAGGGAGCCGTCCACAGCGGCCATCGGTGTTCCCTTTCCGATACCGGGATCAATGTCAACGTAGTATTCCACGGCATGCACGCTGCTCATGCCTGTCGTCTCGTCCGAGACCGTTGCGGTCAGATCCGCGAAAGTCGCCCCCTCTGTGGGACTCGGACTCACACCGATACTGGTCACGACGGGGCCAACAGAGTCACCAGTCATGGAGTACTTCACAATCAGCTTGGGAGCGTAGGGCGTGGCGAAGCTTGTTCCCTCATAGCCCGACCTCCACGCGAATATCAGGCCATCGGTTATGGCCGGAGACCTTGGACCCTCTATCCTGAACGAGATCTGCCCATTCGAGAGGTGAGACTCCAATAGGGCGAACTGGCCAGGCAGGAACTCGAATGTGTTCCACTGCATTTCCGCCATGTCCGGGTTGCTGAGTATCGGGAATATGACTGCATCCTCTGATGCACCTTCAATGTCGGGGAAGGCGTGGGTTGTCCAGCCGGTATCGATAGAGGCGTTCAGGAGCCGAAGGCTCCACTGGCCGAAGACATCGGTGTATATCCATCGGTTCCCGTAGAACTGCACGGTGGCCTTGGTGATGATCGCCCCCATTGGGAGCGGATCCGTGGGGAACTGCGCGGCCCCGATGTAATCGACATCCATTGACGGTGGGCGCCTGTTGCTATGCCCCACTAGAATCTCAGGATCGTCGAAGTGGTTTCCCGTAGGCTCATCATCCCTCACCCAGCCCACATAACCATATCCGGGTATCGTCGTGTATCCAGGCAGAGTGAGGAAGGAGTATTTCGCCCCGGAATTGTCATCCACCGCCCGGTTCCCAGCTATGTCAGTAGATGCGACTTCGAAGTAGTACCTTGTGTCAGGTGTCAAGCCCTCCAACAGGATGCTGTGATGCTTCTCGAATGCGGAGTCCGATTCGCCACTCCCCAGGGCAGGCGTCAGGCCGTATGACACATCGCTATCCGCCACTTCATCGGTGTCCCAAGTTATGATGGCTGAAGTTACATCCGGCATCGCCGCAACGTTCCTGATGACGGGTGGAAGACCATCGGCAGTCGCGTACGCCTGCCTGAGACCCGCTGGCGACGCCTCTACATATGTGGCGGTTATGGTGTCTCCATGCGCGACCGTCAGCTCACCGGGAATCCCGGGAACAGGCGTCGAGTCCATGCCACCAACGAAGACGTTCGTGTCAGGACCTGTCTCCACCAAGGGGACGGTCTCACCGGCGGGCTCGGACGTGCTGTTGACGACGACGTCCACGAAGTCCTGGACACCTGGATTCACGTTGAGGTCCGTATCGTAGAGCGAGATCCCAATCTGATCGGAAAGCAAGTAGTGCGTCCTGTTGAGGTGTATCACTCCTTCACCGGGCGTGAGGATTCCCGCAATCTTCGCGAGGACCGCCACTGCGGCCTGCGTCGTCTTGTGAACGAGATCCAGGTTCAGCTTGTCAATCGTGTCCGAGGTTGTATGGTAGTTCGGTGTGTTGAAGACGGACTCGATGGCCATCATGGCAGGATAGCCCTGCGCCCAGAAGGAGGCGTGGTCGCTAGCTCCTGCACCTGGGTTGATGTAGTCGGTCAGGTCGAGGCCGATCGAATAGTCGATGTTCGCGTCGACGAACTCGTCAAGAATCCACGC
>JAJISH010000104.1 GCA_022848825.1 Thermoplasmatota archaeon | reverse complement strand
CTTCCCTCCTCCTTCTTTAGGCCCTCCATACTGTTTCTATAGCGTTTCCATACTCTTCGCAGGAGATGACCAGGGGATGACTAGGGGATGCTCAGGAGATACTCATACGGATCGCATACAATTCCCATACAAATCCCATAGGAATCCCATACTGTTTCCATAGGGATTCTATACGAATCCTATACGCGAGCCATAGGAATCCTATGCTCTCTTCCGTCGATTTCTCCTGTTACGCCGCTCGAACGTCTCTCTGTTCTCCGTTCTCTGTTGTTTCTGTGAAGATTCCGTGCTCCTGCCCTGGCGGGAACAAATTTATAGCAAACCATTCTTGCCAATATCGTGAGCTTCCCGAAGGTCATGAACATAGACAGAACCGGTGAGCTGAAGAACCGGACCTGGTGGTGGTGGTGGCTCATTTTCTTCCTCAAGAACCGCGAGAATCCGGACAGGACAAAACAGTTGATGATTCTCTGGGGAACGAGAAACACGGAGTTTGTCGAGGTCAATGATATCCCCTGGCGGAAGAGATTCAATATCCAGCATGAAGGGAACCATCTGACGTTCTACGGCATGTGCTCCTCGTGGTTCTATGACGGGAGCAGAATGATGGAGCCTTTCTTCGCGGACCAAGGGACGATGACGTCGGACTGGAACGAAGAAGAGGGCGCGCTTGTTCTCAAGAATGATAATACCTATAGCTTCGCGAAGAAGGGCGACGACTACATCATCTCAATTGAAAGACCTGGCTTGGAAGTCAAGATGAAGGTGTCACCGTGGACCCCTTTCCTGTCCCGGATCGAATCCACAGGCAAGACGTATCTCGCCAATCTGGGTTATCAGATGCACAAGATAAGGGGAAGCCGGGCAAGCGGTCGGATCGTCATCGAAGGCACTGAGACGGAAGAGGAGGGCACCGCCTACTTCCAGAAGGTACGGATAAACAGCCCGACATCGCCCTGGTACTGGGGGGTCTTCCACACGGAATCCGGCTGCTACGTGGATTACTTCATGCCTCACATTGGACCTCCCGCCCTTCGCAGGTCTTACGGTCACCAAAGCAGGCTTGACTGGGGAGAACGCACTCTATCCAAGGGCTGGCAGTTCTACGACCCCTCCGACGGGGAGTTCCATAGGATAAAGAAGATCACTATGCACAAGACCTACGAGAACGACCTCCCGACATTCACGCTCCGTGGGCACGAGGAGAACAGGAGCATAGAGATGGTCATGAAGGCGTATTCTCGGGCCTGCTGGAAGGTGAAGCAGCCCTTTCTCCGGTATTTCAGCACATACCTGTACTACAACGAGTACCCTGTGAATGTGGTGAAGTTCGACTTCAGGTGCGGTCAGAAGACGAGGACGCTTTCGGACTTGGGCCGCTTCGTGGGGAACTGTGAGCACAGTTGGGGGATGATCTAGTGGAACACTGGTCTCAGTAGTCCATCATATCCACTTTCATGAATTCCCTCAGGAGGGATGTCGCGTAGCAACCGGGAATCAATCCGAACGACATCCTGACGGATTCATCCATTACCTGGAACTCGAAGTCCTTGAGCGGGCCAAGGATCTCTCTGCGCAACCCCTTCGATGAGATTCTGGGGATCTTCGGAATGAGGAAGTCCTCGGGCTTCACTCCCTCCGATTCTCTGACGGATTCCTCGATCTCGCCCATCTCTCCGCTCGCGAAGCGCGGTTCGGCGCCGAAGATGATCCCGCTCACGAAACCTTTTCCCTCCCTTACCCTTCTCGTGGCCTTCGCCATGTTCTCTTCATTGACCAGGATGTGTTTCCTCCTGTCTGGAAGCCCGTCCTGCGTTGCGGGAAGGATCACATCGCCCACGATTACCTCGTTCAGGGGAAGCCCTCTGTTCAGCCTCTCGCTGAGCATCCTGTTGAAGAGATACGACTGATACGCGTGGACGAACATCATCTGGAGGTTGAGCGGGAGGCTCTGAATCGAACCCGCGAAATCGTCCGGGTTGGTGACCAGGTGGTTGAGGATGGCTCTCTCGAACGACAGATGCCTTGGGAATGTCCTGAGAGCTTCCGGGAAATCCCTGCTGCTGTCGACGGCCCTCCTCGCCGCTTGGACATCTTCCGCCTCCGTCGGGAACGGGTTTCCAATGTACGACATGACCGCCCCTTCGAAGTCTCCCTGGCAGATCTTCTTTCCGATTACGTGGGTGACGGGTCTTAGAGCACCGAATCGCTGGACGCCGAAGAAGTTCGGGAATCCACCGATCTCCATGATGGAATCCGCAATCCTCGACACTCTCTCAAGGGTGTCCGATTTGGGCATTCCTATGTCGCCAATCTCTATTCGGAAGAGGTTCCCAAGGAGGTCTCCGAGTTCCAGCCTCTTATCAGTTCTGAAGACATCCAGTATCTCGACATCTTTGATGTTCAGCCGTTCCAGGCTTTCAGGCAGATCGTCGAACTGGACGAGCTGGGTGGTCACCGCCCTCTTGTCCTTTGTTCCTGCAAACCTGATCCTCTTCCTGGAAATCCTCAGAGTCCTCGCGAGGTGCCTGACCAAGCGGTTGGTCTCCCAATTCCTGGCCCGTACCCGCGCGGCGGCGTAGCGCCCGTCATCGGCAACGGGCAGGGAAACAGAAATCTCCTCCACGACGAAGTCCTCGGGCGTTATCCTCAGCTTCCCGCCTATCCCGGGGAGATTCGTGAGGAAAGCCTCGATTCCTAGAACCTCTTCCATCGAGAACACATCATTTGGCTTTCTTCTCGATGAGGGTCTTGCACTGAGCGAACTCCTTGGAGAGTTCCCTCGCGGCACGCCTGAGAACAGTCTGGGGTCTTCCCTTCTTCACTCGCACAAAAATCTCGGGGTTGTCAAGCTGCGGGTGACCCGAGACGTACCTCGCGTCGGAGACATCCTTGTCCTTGAGAAGCTGGTTCAAAAGGGGGAATATTATGGTCTCGTCGCCCAATATCTCGATCCTCATCTGCGTTTTCTTAAGGTCCAGAAGTCTGACTTCCATGGCGCTCAACCGCAGATATACATAGTCATCGTATTTCTAATTTATCACTCATCGATCCTCGACTGGACCGTTGAGGCTCGGAGTCTTCTCTTCACGTGGGGATACACTATGAGCTCCTCGACCTCGAGGTCACGGGAGAGTGCTCTGCTGATCGACGCGAGCCTGTCCTTCAGGCGGGAGAGCTCCTCCACATCCGAGAACGAGCTCATCACGGCTGGGTGGCAGGACACTCCCGCATCCCTCAGGTTCGACAGGGCACCCAGCTGGAGATCGAATCCCCTGCCCGCGCCCGTGAGCCTCGCGAACTCCTCCTCGTTGGACCCCTTGAGAGAAACGCGGACATGCAGTCTGCCGAAGCCCGCCAAGTCCTCGGCGTAGGGGCGGTCGAGCAGGATCCCGTTCGTCTCGAGTATGAAGTTGTAGGGGCTTTGGCTCACGAGTCCGAGGAGGCCGAGGAGGTGCTCCCTTCCTATGGTCGGTTCCTGCCCGCTCAGCCGCCAGAGCTTGTGTCCGGTCTCGTTCGAGATGCCTTCCATTTTCCCATAGACCTGCTCCGCGTCGTAGAATTTCCCGACGTCCGTGCGGCCCCATATGCCATCCCCAGCCCAGCAGAAGAGGCAGAGGAGATTGCACCCGACGACATCGCCGGTCACTATCCCGCCATACCATCTCGCCGGGCGAAAACGATAGTATTTCCTGCTCGCTCCTGCGCAAACATCATCCTCGATGCGCTCACTTCTCTCGATGGGGTCGTACATCGCTTCGCGGGGAGCTACTTCTCTGGAGGTGTCGTATTCAACGGTCTGAACTTGTACCCGTAGTGGATCACGCCGGCCTTCCCCTCTTGGCCGAGCTTGCGGAACGACGCCTCGACCTCCAGCCCTATGTCGATGTCGCACTCGTCGCAGTCAATGATTGGCGCGGTCAGCCTCACGCCGTCCTTCATCTCTATGATCGCGATGATGTACGGCTTCTGCATCTCGAAGTCCTCCGGAGCGTCGTGGACCACGGAATAGGAAAGGATCTTCCCCGAGCCACACAGCTTGATGGACTTCATCCTGCCTATGCTCTTCCTGTGGCAGCTCGGGCATACGGATCTCGGCGGGAAGTGGACCTCCCCGCAGTTCCCGCATTTCGATGCAAACAGGTTGTACCGGCTGGGCGTTTCCCGCCAGAACCTCGGTATCGCCATTCAATCACCCCTCTCGAGAATGTGCACGACGGCCGTTGCCCCGGTCCCGCCTACGTTGTGGATCAGGCCCGTGGTCGCATCGTCCACCTGGCGCTTGTCCGCCTCCCCTCTGAGCTGCCGCACGATCTCAATGGCCTGAGCGACGCCGGTTGCACCGACGGGTTGTCCCCTGGCCTTGAGCCCGCCAGAGGTGTTCACAGACACCTCCCCGTTCAGGGCAGTGAGTCCTTCCTCAGTGGCCGCACCACCCTTCCCTTTCTCGAAGAACCTCAGATCCTCGACGGCCATTATCTCAGCGATAGTGAAATTGTCATGGACCTCGGCGACCTTCACGTCCTTCGGCGTTCTCTTCGCCTGATGAAGGGCCCTTTTTCCCGCGATCACAGTTGCGTCCATGGTGCAAATATCCCTTCTGTTGTGCAGGGCAAGTGTGTCCGTGGCAATGCCGGATCCGAGGATTTGGATCGGCGTATCGGTGAACTTCTTCGCCCTGTCCATCGGGCAGAGAACGACGGCCGCACCTCCATCCGACAGAGGCGCGCAGTCGAACATGCCCAGCGGGGTCGCGACGGGAGGAGCGTTGAGGACCATCTCCATGGATATCTCCCTTCTGTACTGCGCATTCGGGTTCAAGGATCCGTTCCTGTGATTCTTCACGGCGACCGCCGCGAGGTTCTCTCTCGTCGTCCCGTAGACGTGCATGTGCCGCCGAGCCATCATCGCGTAAAGGCTCGGGAACGTCGCCCCGAACACGGACTCCCATTCCTGGTCGGCCGTTGCCGAGAGGATCTGGAGCGCCTGCGTGTCCCCGACATCGGTCATCTTCTCCGCGCCTCCGACGATGACGATGTTGTACATGCCCGAGGCGACCGCCATGTATCCTGTTGCCAGCGCGACGCCACCCGACGCTCCCGCCGCCTCCACTCTGACCGCGGGCAGGTGCATGTCCGCCAGTCCCGAGTAGTCGGCCACGAGAGGTGCCACATGCTCCTGCTCTATGAACTTCCCCGCGGACATGTTCCCTATGTAGAGGGCATCGATCTGCTGGCTGGTAATGCCCGCGTCCTCAATCGCTTTGAATCCGGCCTCGATTCCAATCTCTCTGAAGGATTTGTTCCACAGTTCGCCGAACTCCGTCTCACCGATCCCGATGATGGCTACGTCTCTCATTTGGATCCCTCCGCGAGGGTTATCTTCCCCCGGAACTTCGCATACGTTGCATAGTCGAGGAACTTCCCGCCAGAGATTATGT
>JAJISH010000103.1 GCA_022848825.1 Thermoplasmatota archaeon | reverse complement strand
GTAGGAACGAGGAGAAGGTCATCGCCTTCAACATCAGCGGGCACGGGTTCATGGACATGGAGGGCTACACGAAAGTCCTCGGGCTGCAGTAGCCGGCGCTTGTCACTGCCCCTTCGCATTCTTCCGCCAAACGTTATATTGCAGACCTGGGATTGTCCATCGGGCGATATCATGATGGAAGTCAATTATGAGGCGCTGGCAAGGAAGATAGTGAACAAGTGCATGCGGATCAAGGAGAACGAGGTCGTCATGCTCTCTGGCGGGATGTACAACATGGACCTCCTCGAGGCCGTCACCGTGAACATCAGGAAAGTGGGCGCGTGGCCGTACCTGCGGGTGACCACCGACAGCATGTACAAGAGGCTGATCTCCGACATACCGATCAAGTATCTCAAGAAGGAACCGAAGTACTTCATGAAGTGGATCGACGACATAGATGCCCACATCGGCATTGACCCGTTCATGGACCCCACGGCACTGTCCTCGCTCTCCGAGAAGAGGATGGGGATCAGCAGGCAGGCCGGTCGGAAGCTGAACGACAAGTTCACCAAGCTCGGCATAAGATGGACGGCCATCGGCTATCCCACGAAGCAAAGGGCGAAGATGTTCAACATCCCATTCGAAGAGTTCTGGGACATGTTCTGGTCCGCCATGAACGTCAACTACGACGCGATGTACAAGAGGGGAGACAAGGTCGCCAGGGCACTGAGGGGGAAGAAGGTGGTCCACATCTCCTCGGACAAGGGGACCGACCTCACGTTCAAGATAACCGGAAGAAAGCCGCTGATCGACGACGGCGTCATCTCCGCACAGGACATCAGGAACAAGGATGTCGGGAACAACCTTCCGTGCGGTGAGGTCTTCCTCGCTCCCGTGGAGACGTCCGCCAACGGCAGGGCCGTCTTCGACCTCGCCTTCAATCGAGGGAAGAAGATCACTGGCATCGACGTCGACTTCACGAAGGGCAAGCTGTCCAGGATAAAGGCCAAGAAGAACGAGAAGCTGCTCAAGGAGGTCATCGCCAACTCGCAGGGCCACAAGGACCGCATAGGCGAGTTCGGGATCGGGATCAACCCGAAGGTGAAGAAGGCGATCGGCTATACGATCACGGACGAGAAGATTACGGGCACGATCCATATCGCGGTGGGCGAGAACAGGAGCTACGGAGGGAAGAACGAGGCCACCCTGCACTGGGATTTCGTGATGATGCGCCCCACCGTCGAGGTCGACGGCAAGACGTTGATGAAGAACGGAAAGCTAATGGTCTGATGGAATGCGCGAAGGTGTCGGGAAAGCTCTCAGGCGGGCCTTTGGACAGGAGGACCTGATCAAGAAGCTTGAACCGCGCAAGGCTGGAGTCTCACGCCTGATGAACCCCAAGCGCAGGAGGATATTCTCCCATCTGCTGCGGTCACCCTGCTCCCACCTCAGGCTGATGTCCAGGGAGCTCGACATACCGACGCAGACGCTCAAGTGGCATCTCGCTGAGCTCCAGAAAGCGGGTATCTTGGACTCGGTCCCCGTCGGAAACAGGAAGTGCTTCTTCGTCCCCGCACGGATCGAGCGGGAGGACGTACCCGCCCTTTCGCACCTGTCGGACGAGATGAGCCGGAAGATAGTCTCCCTGCTCGTGAGCAGAGGGCCGCTCTCCCTGAAGGGTATCTTCACGTCCCTCAAGACGTACTACCAGGCCGTGCAGCATCGTCTGAAGAGGCTCGAGGAGGCCGGATTGATACGCTCCGACAAGCGGGGCAGGAAGAGGACATACGAGGTCTCCAGTGAACTCGTCGGACTGAGGGACAGATACATGGAGAAGAAGACGGAGACGTCCAGCGAGCTCCGCAAGGTCCTCGACGAGGACGGGCTCTCACCAGAGATCGTCAAGACGCTGACAAGGTCGACCGTCTACATGATAGACACGGGAACGGGTCGCGAGGAGATCGAGCTGTTCCTCGACCCGCTCGCGGTCCTAAAAGGGTAGCACGGGCCTGCCGGGAATTTCAAGCAAGTGGTCGTCCCACAAAGCCTTTTGAACCCGAGTTCGGGGCTCCGGAGGCCCCTGTGATATCCATTGCAGTCTTCTTTTGGAAGATATCTACACTACAGGCCCGCTATGACTTCTTCTTGAATTCTGTATAG
>JAJISH010000102.1 GCA_022848825.1 Thermoplasmatota archaeon | reverse complement strand
TGGCAGTTGAGGCAAACACGGGCCGCTGACGAGCCCGAGACCAGAATATACCGATGCACAAAATGCAGTCACACGTGGAGAGAGTTCTAGCCGCCAATGCCGTTGTTGAGCGCGTCTGCGATGTTCTTGGCCCTTTCCAGTTCAGCCTTGTCGGTGCTGTGAAGGATGATGTCCTCGATCTCCGCGATTGCATCTCCCACCGTGCTCGCTGAGGTCAGATCCCCGAGATCGATTCCCGTCGAAGCGTCCACATATCCGGAGACCACATTGAGCCAGAGTGCCATGAGCTGTACCAGCGCCTTCCCTGTCATGTTCGACTTCGGATTGGACGAAAGCACACTGCAGACGTCGTCCTTGGACCGGATGTCCACGAAGACGAGCGAGTTGTCGGCGATTCCTTGCGCGAACTCATCCGTTATGCCCGGATGCTCCCCCTTGGGCTCGGACACCTTGCACTGATGTTCCCAGTACCCCGTGGTTCTCGGGAGAAAATCGGGCTGAGGAGCCTGCTCGAGGACGTAGACAAGTCCGCCTGCCGCGCTCAGAACAATCTCTGCAACGCCATCCTGATCGATGTCCCAGACAGTGGGCTGTCCGAACGGCCTCTCGATGCCGAATGTCCATTCTATGGCGCCGGTCTTGGCGTCGAGGGAGAAGAGGTTCCTGTCCTTGCCCAGAGCCAGAACCTCGATCTCGCCGTCCCCGTCCACGTCCGCGGTGACCAGCGAGCTCTGGGCTCTCGCGTTGTCCGGGAGAACCGTCTGCCAGAGAGGAGTCCCGTCGACACCGCGGTATGCCAAGACTGTGTGATTGTTGAAGTCGCCTCCTATCAGGTCAGGAAGACCATCTCCATCAATCTGTGCGATTGTGGGAGTGCTGTAGAAATCACTCCTGGAGGTGTCGTTCCAGAGAATAGAGCCATCGTGGTTCAGGACCGAGATCCCTCCAGTGACGACCATGAAGCTGGCGATCTCGCCGTATCCATCGCCATCGAAATCCGCTATCAGAGGCGAGGAGCCGACTCCGTATCCGAGGTCTGTTTCCCACTCGATGGTCCCGGTGTCAGCATCGTACAGTCGCATCTGGGCCGCGTTGTCGAATCCCACGATCTCTTGATCCCCGTCATTGTCGATGTCATCCAAGGGCGAGGTCGCGCGGTTGTAGTGGAGCCCCTTCGGACTCTTCCAGATCATGTTGCCGTCGGGGCCGTTGAACGCGTAGAAGTAATCATCCATGCTCCCAACGAGAACATCCAGGATCCCATCGTCGTTGGAATCATGGAACATGGGTGATGCGAAGAAGCCGTGTTCCGAACCAGAGGTGGAGGTGTAGCTCCACAGGGGTGAGAGGTCCTCGCCGTTCAGGGCGTGTATCTCGAGAGACCCTCCAACGACGCTGTGGCTTCCCTGGCCTGCCATGATCTCGAGCTTCCCATCGCCATCGATGTCCGCCGCTGCGGGCATCATTGGGTACTCAGGCGCGAAGTAGGTGCTGTAGAGGAAGACGCCGTTCTCGTCGATGACATACAGCCCGCCATTGTCCGCAGCAACAATCACCTCGTACCTGTTGTCACCGTTCACGTCTGCAATGAGCGGGGCCGATATCACATTGGCGCTCGTGTTGAAAACCCATCTCACGTGTGGCTCTTCTATGTCTCCCACAAAGGGGGCTCTTCCCGTTCGGTCGGCGTCATATCGATAGAGGACCATGTCGTCCCCGATGGCCATCGGGCTTAGGTCCGAAGGAATCGAGGAGATGCCCACTAGACCTGATAACAAGAGAACCGAGATGGTCGCAGCTGCCAATAGGCTTTTCATAAGACCCCCCGAAATAACTGTTGAATTTATTGGATTCTCGCGTATATATAGTTATGCAGAAAGTCTAACGCGTTCTTCAGCGTGCGCCACACGATGGTTTTCGACGTATCAGAATTTGTCGCTCCCATCTAGCGTGTTCCTTTCGAGAAAGGCGTCGAGCATACCTTTATAATCGCTAAGTGGTTTACGGAGTTGGACTTAGAATCTCGGGGGAGTATATGTTTAGCGCAAAAGCCAAGTCAGAGGTGCTGAGAGAAGTTGTGGATGTCATTTCGACCCTCGTCGATGAGGCTAAGCTCAATCTTAACAAGGACGGGCTTTCCGTCAAGGCTGTCGATCCGGCTCACGTGGCGATGCTCGACCTGTCCGTTGGAAAGGACGCCTTCGAGGAGTACAGTGCTGACGATCAGGAGATGGGCGTGGATATGGACAAGTTCAAGGAGGTCCTGAAGCTGGCCAAGGCGGGGGACATCATAAGCATGGACTACGACGAGGAGAAGAACCGACTCATAATGAGCGTCGGCAACATCACCCGCAGGATGGCGCTGGTCGACACCGCAGGTATGTCCGACCCAAAGGCGCCGAACCTTAACCTACCTGTCAAGGTGACAGTCAGGGC
>JAJISH010000101.1 GCA_022848825.1 Thermoplasmatota archaeon | reverse complement strand
GGCTGCACCGTGACGAGATTGCGCGACATCACTTCCATGACTGGAACCTGGAGATCTTCCTTGTTCAGCACCAATTCTCCCTAACGTGATGTTTCCATTTAAGGATTGTGAATATCCAAGAGTTTAAGTCGTGCATCTCGATATTGTGCTCTGATGTACTCGGAGGAGGAGGGGGAACGCGCTGTTCTGGCGGCGCGGAAGGTTGTTGAGGGTTACGTTCGTGGAGAGGTGCAGTACGACCTCGACCTCCCCGGTGGTTTCGAGGAGAAGTCGGGCGTCTTCGTCACCATCGACACATTCCCCGCGGGGGACCTCCGGGGATGCATCGGCTATCCGGAGCCCTTCTTCCCGTTGGGGGAGGCGCTCGTCAAGGCGTCGCAGGAGGCAACTCGGGACCCGAGGTTTCCGCCTTTGAGGGAGGCCGAGCTGGACGATATCGTCATCGAGGTCAGCCTGCTCACACCACCCGAAGAGATCCTCGTAAGGAAGCCCAGGGAGTACTTGAAGAGCGTCGTGGTTGGCAGGGATGGGCTTATCGCCAGGAAGGGCGTCTTCAGAGGTCTTCTCCTGCCACAGGTCGCCATCGACTGGGAATGGAGTTCCGAGGAGTTCATATCGCAAACGTGCATGAAGGCGGGGCTGAGGTCGGATGAATGGCTGAAAGGCGACGCGCGGATATACAAGTTCTCCGCGGAGATATTCGGCGAGAAGACGCCCAGAGGGGAGATAGAGAGACGCGTCCTGGGTGGAAAGGATGATCATTGAGGGACGCGCGTATGTTCGCGGGAGCCTTCAGGACTGCTGCATCAGCGTGGAGAACGGGAGAATAACGGAGATCAAGCGGACCCTGAAGGGCGACGAGAAGCTGCGCTTCGGCGGCATCATTCTTCCGGCCGGCATCGATCTCCACGTGCACTTCCGGGAACCTGGACTAACACGCAAGGAGGATTTCCTGTCGGGGACCACTGCCGCCGCCTGCGGCGGGATAACTTGTGCGTTCGACATGCCCAACACGCTCCCTCCAGCGACCACTCCCGAGAGGATGGAGGAAAAGGTCGCGGCGGTCGAGAGGAAGGCGTTCGTGGACTTCGGGCTGTACGCGGGACTGACGGAGGAGAGCGACCTCGGTGGCCTCGCCGAGACCGCAACGGCGTTCAAGATGTACATGGCCGCGTCGGAAGGCGATCTGGCGGTTGGCGATTTCAGCAAACTGCTCGGGCTGAAGGAGGAGCTTTCCGCGGCGGGGAAGTTCATCTCGATCCATTGCGAGGACCCGGGACACATCAGGGCCGGGAAGGCCAAGAGGCTCGAGGACCACCTGGCATCGAGACCCGACAGCGCTGAGGTCGGCGGGATAGAGATGGCGGAGCAGCTCAAGGGATTGAGAATCCACGTGGCCCACATCTCATCCGAGAGGGGATTGACGTCCCTTGCTGGCACGGGCTTCACGAGCGAGGTCACACCCCATCACCTGTTCCTCAATGTGAACTGCGACCTGGGCGCCTTTGCGAAGGTGAATCCCCCGCTCAGGCACAAGCATGACCAGAACGCGCTGTGGCAGGCCTTCGTCGATGGAAGGATAGACATCGTGGCATCCGACCACGCGCCCCACACCGCGGATGAGAAGGAGGCGGGCTTCGATTCCGCGCCCGCCGGAATGCCAGGGGTGGAGACCACAATCCCCCTTCTGTTGGAGAGAGTCAGGCGGGGAAACCTGCCTCTTGAGAGGTTCGTCAACACCATATGCGAGAGGCCCGCCGAGATGCTCTCCCTGAAGAAGGGGAGGATCGAGGTGGGATACGATGCCGACATGATAGCCGTCGACCTCAAGCGCCCGCGAAGGATCAGGGCGGACGACCTGCATTCCAAGTGTGGCTGGACGCCCTTCGAGGGCATGAGCGGCGTCTTCCCGCAGACGACCATCTTCCGGGGCGAGCAGATCGTGCGAGACGGGACTGTGATAGGCAAGCCTTCCGGAAGATACGTGGGAGCAAAGCATTAACTACGGATTGCGATTCATAGTGACAGCCACATGTCCTCGTTCGTAGCGGAGATTGTAGGTTTCGTGAGGGACCTCGTTCTTGTTCTGGGTTACCCGGGGATTTTCTTGGCGATGTTCGGGGAGGGGATAATCACACCCATTCCCAGCGAGGCGATCCTTCCATTGGCAGGCTCCTTG
>JAJISH010000100.1 GCA_022848825.1 Thermoplasmatota archaeon | reverse complement strand
GATACTAGGGAATTTCCCAATGATGCTGATAGAAACGGCTCCTGCAGAAAATGCGGTTGCCGGTTGATACTTCTTCCGAGGGATAGAAGGAGCGGGTACTGTTTCGAGTGCTATGATCCGTTTCTAATCGAGGAGTCCGGCTTCGAGGCGGCCTAGGAGTACTTCCGCTTCAGTTCCTTCTCCTTTTCTTTTCTCTTCGCCTTCCACTCTTCGACATCCTTCGAGATCCACGACTCGGGTCTGCCCTCTGACTTCATGCCCTCGACAGGAGGCCCGTGAATCTTGTCCCAGAATTCAAGCTCTTTCTGAACCTTCCGCTTCGCATCCTTGATGGGGCCTCCTCTCCTCGCGGGCGCACCTTCCAAGCTCTTGACCCAATCAGCGAGTTCGGAGAGGAAATCCGACTTCCGCTTCCCCTCCCAGACGAGTCGGGACTTCAGCGTGACGCCCCTTTCTTCGTCCCTGTCGAAATAAGCCGTGACCTTCTCGTCCCTTCCGATCCATTCGAAATTCCCCAGCGAGCCCTTCCACCGCAAACTGTGCTTCCTCAGTATCCTCTTGAAACCATCCTTGTTGCGCGAATAGGTGCTGCCTTCGAGCTCGAACTCCTTCTTCATCTCTCCTTCCCTAAACGCAGGAGATGAAAAGAAGCTATCTGTGGTCCTTTGCTCGGATGCCGTACCTGACGAGGCTGAAGGCCGCGACCGCGAATATGATGGCGAGAGAGAAGCCGTACAGAACCGCCGTCGGGTCTTCGTATATCAACTCGAAGGATGCGAGATAGTTGAACACGCCGTGCATGAAGACGGCCAGGAGATAATACGGAAGGACGGCGGCCCCTCTGAACAGCAGGCTCCGGCCCACACCATATCCCATGACGGCCGACGCGCTCGCGTGCAGCAGAGAGGAGGATATGGACCTCACGAGTATCAGGATGATCGACGCTCGGAAATCCGCGATCATGAGGTAAGCCGCGAGGCCATACAGCACGTTCTCCGTGGCAGCGAATCCGAGACCGCTTGCCGCTCCGTAGACCATTCCGTCCTCGGCTTCCGTTATCGATTCTCTGACAGTGTAGACCCCGATGCCCTTGGCGAATTCCTCGACCATGGGCGCAACGACGGAGAAGAGCAGAAGAATCCAAATGGTAGACTCGGGTCGAAGCCAGTAGTATTGCCGCTGTATCGTCTCCCCGAGAACGTAGACCACGAGCGTGCTCAGTATAATCGAGACTACCACGGCGATGATCGCTCCCCAGAGGAAGACCTTCGCGATCTGCCTCCAGGGCTCCACCTCGTACCTCTCAGAGCGTCTGACCCAGATGACGTAGATTATCGCAGGTACGAAGGATACGAGGATTAGAATCGCTATCTCAAGTTCAGGCGGAAGCGAATCCATTGAATGGCTCCGTTGATCCGAGCCCTCAGGTTTCCTGAGACCTCATCGCGATTACGTACTCAGATAGGGGCTTATGGGATACATGAGTCTTTTCCACTCGTTTTCCCTTCTTCCACTCGAATGTGTGCACGGTCAGCTTGAGGGGGTCCTGGAGTCCAGGTATGGAACGTATCTCCTTGACTGTCATCGTGAATATGTCCTTCTTCTTCCTGAGTGCCCATTCCGTGGCATAGACGAACGCCCGCGTCTTGACAACCGTGTCCGGGTTGAGGGACATGCTGTTGATCCCCTCCTTCACCAGGAACGCCGCGATGGACGGCCAGTCTGAAGGGGCCTGTCCGCATATCCCAATCTTCTTCTTTTTCTTCCTCGCCGTCCGAACCACGCTGGAGAGCATCTTCTTGACGGCGTTGTGCCTCTCGTCGAAGAGATGTGAGACGAGCTCGCTGTCCCTGTCCAGACCCAGGGTCAGCTGGGTGAGGTCGTTGCTGCCGATCGAGAAGCCGTCGAATATCTCCGCGAACTCCTCCGCCAGGATGACGTTGCTTGGGATCTCGCACATGACGTAGACCCGGAAGCCGTCCTTGCCCTGCTTGAGCCCGTTCTCCTCCATCAGAGCGATGACCTTCCTTGCCTCCTCGGGCGTGCGACAGAAGGGGACCATTGCCAGGACGTTCTTCACTCCCATCTCGCCTCTGACCTTGTGCAGTGCCTTGCACTCGAGAGCGAAGGCATCCTTGAACTCCGGTGAGTAGTAGCGGCTGGCACCGCGATATCCTATCATCGGATTCGATTCCTCGGGTTCGTAGTATCGACCGCCGATGAGATTCGCGTATTCGTTGGTCTTGAAGTCGGAGAGACGCACGATGACGTCGTGAGGATGGAAGCCCACTCCTATCCGTGCGATCCCGTAGGCGAGCTTGTCGATGAAGTACTGCGCCTTGTCCTTGTATCCCAGGGTGAGCCTGTCGATCGTCTCGAGGGTTTCCTTGTAGTACTCCTTCCTGTCACGGATCTCCCGCTTCTTCTCGGCGTCCTTTCCGGCCTTCTGCATCTCCTTCTTGTAGCCATTCTTGACGAATCTCGAGAGCTTCTTGTAGTCCAGCAGCGCTTGCGGATGGATCTGGATGTGCGAGTTTATGATGAACTCCTCTCTTGCCAGCCCCACGCC
>JAJISH010000010.1 GCA_022848825.1 Thermoplasmatota archaeon | reverse complement strand
AATCTTCCCGTCCTCCATCCACGCCATCGTGTGCCTCAGCCAATCCTTGTCGTCACGCTTCGGGAAGTCCGTTCTGTAGTGCGCGCCCCTACTCTCCTCTCTCGCCAGTGCGCCGACGGCCATCACATCCGAGAACTCCAGGTTGTTCCTCGTCTGTATCGTGTCGATGAGCTCCGTGTTGAAGATCCTGCCCTTGTCTGCGGTGCCTATGTTCTGGAACCTCTCCATGAGGTCCTTGATCCGCTCGATGCAGAGCTCCAGGTCCTCTTTGACCCTGTATATCCCGCAGAGCTGTGTCATCGCGTTCTGCAGGTTCGTCAGCAGCTTCGGGGCGGATTCCTTGCCATCGGCTGCGAGTAGGGATGTTACGTCGCTCTCGACCTCTCTGAGGTGTTCGTCCGGGAAGGTCGCGAACTGAGACTTCTTCGCGTGGTCCCTGGCGGCTATCCCCGCCTGTTTCCCGTAGACAACGGCGTCCAGCAGCGAGTTCGTGCCGAGCCTGTTCGCCCCGTGGACGGAGACGCAGGCGCATTCTCCCGCAGCGAACAGCCCCGCGACAGGGGTGTTCTTGGCATCCGAGATCACATTCCCGTCTATCGTTGTCGGAAGCCCGCCCATCGAGTAGTGGGCGGTAGGCTGTATCGGCACAGGGTCCGTGATCGCATCCACGCCGACGAAGTCAAGCGCCAGAGTGTGAATCTGAGGCAGCTTCTCCAGTATCTTCTCCTTCCCCAGGTGCCGCAGGTCGATATGCAGGAAATCGCTCCCGCCAATCCCGCGACCCTCGTTGACCTCCGTTTGCATGGCCCTGGATATCACGTCCCTCGGCGCCAGCTCCATCTTCTCCGGGGCGTAGTTCTCCATGAACCTCTCGCCCTTGTCGTTGAGCAGGTACCCGCCCTCACCGCGCGCGCCCTCTGTGACGAGTATGCCATGCTGGTACAGTCCCGTCGGGTGGAACTGAACGAACTCCATGTCCTCGAGCGGGAGCCCGGCGTGGAGGAACATGCCGAGGCCGTCCCCCGTGTTCGCCGCCGCGTTGGACGTGATCTTGAAGGCCCGCCCGTACCCGCCCGTGGTGAAGATGACGGACTTGGCGCTGAAGGCCTCGATCCTGCCGGTCTTCATGTCCAGGGCCGTCACGCCCGCGCAGGTCCCGTTCACGAGAGCGACGGAGAGCGCGAACCACTCATCGTAGAATGTCATCCTCTGCCTGAGACTTTGCTCGTACAGCGTGTGCAGGAGCGTGTGACCGGTCCAGTCCGCAGCGTAGCACGCCCTCGGCTTGCTGTGCCCGCCAAAGGCCCTCTGCGCGATCTTGCCCTCAGGCGTGCGGCTGAAGGCGACACCCATGTGCTCCAGCTCGTAGATGTTCTTCGGAGCTTCGTTGATGAGGACCTCCATCGCGTCCTGGTCGCAGAGGTAGTCCGCGCCCTTGACCGTGTCGAACGCGTGCTCCTCTATCGAGTCGGGCGTCTCGTTCCCCAGTGCGGCCGCTATGCCTCCCTGGGCGGCGCCCGTGTGCGACCTCAGCGGGTGGATCTTCGAGATGATGGCGGTGTCCACCTCCCTCGACGTCTCTATGGCTGCCCGAAGGCCCGCCAGACCGCCGCCAACTATCACAACGTCGTGCTTTCTCATCCAATCACCCCATCATGAACGGCAGGAACGCCCAAACAGCGAACGCAAAGAGGAAGATCGCCATGATCACCAGGACGGCCGAGACCGCCGCCCTCTTGCGCGGATCGGAGGTGTAGTCGTACACGACGTTCCTCACCCCATTGAATGCGTGAAATATGACGAAACCCAGCAGCAGGTTGTTGATGACCATGAACGTGAGCCCCTGCAGGCGGATCTTCACCTCTGCTACGGCGATCGCAGCGTGCGGGTCCATGTAGTGCAGGACCACCATGTGAATGAGGAGCAGGACTATGAGAGCCGCACCGCTGACCCTCTGGAGTATCCAGAGCCACATGCTTCTCTTCGATTCCGTCGGCGCGCCCATCATCCCCCTCCTATTACGGGCCAGACTATCGCGAGCCCCGCGAACCAGACCGCGACCGCGATGACCATGAACGCCCAGAACATGGCCTTCTGATGCTTGAGCCCGATTCCCATGTCGAACAGCGTGAGCCTGATGCCGTTGAGCCCGTGGACGAGGCCGCCCATGATCATTATGAGCTCGCCCGCAGCGAAGAGCGGGTCTCTGAACATCTCCAGGATGCTCTCGTAGCCCTCTCCGTTGAGGCTTGCCTGCGTGACGACGTATATGTGCACCCCGAGGTACACGACCAGGAGGATGCCCGTCACGCGGTGGACGATGTGTGCGAGCGTGCCCGTCTCCTTCCAGGTCCTCGCTATCTTCCTCACGTAGTAGCCGAATCCGCTCTGCTTGAGCATTCTATCGCCTCCTGGAGAAGGCCCTCTTGAGGACCTCCCGCCTGAGGTTCTCGATCGCCTCCGTCGTGTCTATCTCCTTCGGACACGCCTCCGCGCAGCGGAACATCGTGTGGCATCTCCATATCCCGTACTCGTTGTTCACCATGGCGAGCCTCTCGTCCGTGATATCGTCCCTCGAGTCGGCAACGAACCGCCAGACCTTCGTCAGGGCCGCTGGACCCAGGTACTTGTCGTCCGTCCACACGATCGGGCATGAAGTGGTGCACGCGGCGCACATGATGCATTGCGCGGGCGCGTCGTACTTCTTCCTGGCCTCGACGCTCTGGATGCGCTCCTTCTCGGGCGGAGCGGTCTTCGACACAAGATATGGTTGCACGGACCTGTACTGCCCGAAGAACGGTGCGAAGTCCACGACGAGGTCGTTGATGACTGGATATCCCGGCAGCGGCTCGACGACTACCCTGCTCTTCCCCAGCGCGTCGACCTGCGTATTGCAGGCGAGCATGTTCTTGCCGTTGATGCTCACGGCGCAGGACCCGCATATTGCGCTTCTGCAGGAATGCCTGAAGCTTAGGCTCGGGTCCATGTCCGTCTTGATGAGCTTGAGCGCGTCCAGAACCGTCAGTCCGCACGTGTCCTCGATGTTGTAGTCAACGTATCGCGGCTTCCTGTCTTTCTCGGGACTGAAGCGGAACACCCTGAACTTGACCAAGTATCCTCCTCCGAGGGCTTGCTCATTAAAGCGCTGACGTATAAAATGATTTTGAGGGCTGGCAATAGAAGTCGGCGCGGGCTGTAGGGAACTCGACACGGGTCTATCGATCGTCTCCGAGCTCCAAGACGGAGAGGATGTCGCACTTCATTATCGAGGACGACAGAAGTCACTTCCAGCATCGGAGGAATGAGAAGAGGGCCTGAGGAGCAAGCGGCGGCATCCGTCAATGAAGACATTTCGTGGTCTACGCCATTCCAATCTCATCATCTGTAAGGTAGCATGCCGGATCCGGCGCCCACACATCCCCGGTGAGGGCCAGCGCACGCACTCTTGAGCCGCCCTTGCATATCTCGAAGAACCGGCAGGAGTCGGCAGCGCACCTTCCCTTGACGTGGTCTGCCTTATTCTTGAGCCCTCGCAAGATGGGATCCGATGTGTCCTCCCATATTGAGCCAAAAGCCCTCTCCCTGACGTTGCCGAACGAGTAATCCTGCCAGAACTGGTTTGCGTGAACGAACCCTCGATGGTCGACATCCGCAATCGTCTCTCCCGTGCCGTCTCCGCCATTGCGCCTGAGAAGCTCGTATGCCCACTCAGCCCTTTCAACGTCCTCGTTCAAAAGGGTGAGATAGAGAAAACCTGCGTCACAGTAGTTGCCAACCAGAAGAGTCTCGATGGGAAAGCCGTTGGTGTGATGCATTCTCGTAAGTTCGAAGTATGTTGACACTGCTCTTCTTGACTCTGACGGGGTGAGATCATGCTGAGCAATGTCCTTGCCTCTGCCCGCATAGTCCAGGTGATAGACGCAGCACCGGTTCACACCGATTTCCCTCAGCTTCAAGAGCACTCCCGACAGGTCCTCTCGATTGTGCTTTGTGATGGTGAACCGCAACCCCGTTTTGACTCCGGCCTTGAGTGAGTTCCTCATGCCTTTGACCGCTCTTTCGAAGGCCCCTTGCACCCCCCGGAATTCATCGTTGACTGAAGCCAGACCGTCAAGGGAGACACCGATGTACTTGATGCCCGACTCCTTGGCGGCTTTTGCCATCTCTTCGGTTATCAGTGTCCCGTTGGTCGAGACCACGGGCCTCAGTCCTAGGGAATCCGCGTATTGGGCGAGCTCCATCAGATCCGCCCGCATGAACGGCTCCCCACCAGAGAAAAGCACCACGGGACATCCATAGGCTGCAATATCTTCCAAGAAGCCCCTACCCTCGTCCGTGGAGAGCTCACCTTCTTGGATGTGGCTGGTGGCTGTCGCATAGCAGTGGACGCACTTCAGGTTGCACTGGTTCGTCATGTTCCAGACGACTATTGGCTTGTTGGATTTCACGTGGTCAGCGCGATACTCAATCTGCTCCAACTCACTGTCCGCTGCATCCCTGTACCGCAATCCGTCGGATTCACTCTGTGCTCCAATGAGCAGTTTGGACACTCCTATCAATGAAATCCCGTCCAAAGAGAATCCAGATAGGCGTCTATCATGCCCTGAATGGTGCTGGTGGCGGCTGTTATGTGGGCGAAGGGCAGATGTCGCGAGGTCTCTGGACCAATGGATACGACAACCTTTCCCTCGAATGTCTCTGGGTCTAGTTTCGCGAGGCTCTTCGCGCTGGAGGCGGATGTCACAAAGATGGCATTGCAGTCCCCTATCCTCTCGACGTCGGCCGGAATGGGCTTGATGTCATAGACAGGGATCTCAGTGACTTCGAACATCTTCGAAAGCGAGTCCCTCAGGACCCCAGTCGCAGCCGAAGACCGCAGGGCCAGTATCTTGCTTCCTGTGCCCAGGTTCTTTGTGATGTGCTCTGCCAGGCCCTCCGAATTGAATCTCTCTCCTATGGTCGCATTGAGATTGCTTTCATCCATCAGTAGCCTCTTTGTCCTGGGTCCGATGGCGAACACCGCTCCATCATAGCCTTCAAGATCAGCGACTTTCCCGGCCCGCTTCACTCCCTCGACCGACGTGAAGACCAAGGCATCGAAACGCTTCAGATCGGGGACAATGAACTCCCTTGGAGTTATCTCGATGAGGGGCATTGACACAACGTTGAGACCACAGGACTCCATCATCTCCTGGCTATCTGACTGGTGGCCCTCCGCACTTGTGAGGATTACCCTCTTTCCCCTGGCCAAGGCGAGTTTGGACTCGAACCAAGCCAGCTCTTCATGAAGAGAGGCTATCTGACCCACGACGAAGACCACTGGCGGAGAGAACTTCACGCCTTTTTCGGCAACCTTCTCCAGTGTGGACATTTGAGTCTCCTGCTCGGAAGTCGTGCCTTTCCATATGGCTGCTACGGGGGTCGATGGGAGCCGACCTGCACTCAGGAGCCTTTTGGCAATGGCCATCATGTTCGAAACCCCCATGAGGATGACCACGGTTTCCGGCAAGTGGGCCCAGTCTATCTTGGATTCCTCCTTCTCGGTCTCGTGGCCCGTCAGCACTGCGAAAGATGAGTTGAAATCGCGATGGGAGGCTGGTATTCCGGCATACGCCGGTACGGCAAATGCAGAGGATATGCCGGGAACGACCTCGAAAGGGATTCCCTCGCGAGCGCACTCCTGAGCTTCCTCGCCACCTCTCCCGAAGATGAAGGGGTCACCTCCTTTCAAGCGAACGACCCGTTTGGATGGACCGTATTCGCGTATGAGGTCGTTTATTCCCCGCTGGGTGTCCTGGGAAGGGAGAGAATCCTCTTCCCGCTTGCCCATGTAAATCAACTTGCAGTCAGGGGGCGCCCAGTCCAATATCTCGTGGTTCACCAGTTTGTCGTATATCAGGACCTCCGCTTTCTCTATGAGGCGCTTCGCCTTCAGAGTCACAAGTTCAAGATCCCCCGGTCCTGCTCCGACTATGTAGACCACCATCTTCAGGAGACCTCCTTTCGGATGTCAGCCAGGATCTTCTCTCCGCCCATGTCCAAAAGTTCTCTTGCGAGATTCCGGGAGACCTCTTTCGAATCCTCCAGAGACCCCACACCTCGTGCCCTGAGAAACACGCTTCCGTCCAAGGAGGATATGAAACCTGTGATGCTTATTTTGGTGGCCTCAGCGTCAATTGTAGTGTAAACGCCCGCGGGAACCTGACATCCGCTCTCAAGAGAGGAAAGGAATGCCCTCTCGCCCTCGCATGAAAGCCTGGTGGCGGGATG
>JAJISH010000001.1 GCA_022848825.1 Thermoplasmatota archaeon | reverse complement strand
GAAGGATCAGCGGTCCTGAGGCGTCTCCACCTCTTCCACCATCTTCTTTCCCGCTGAAACACTGTCAACGGAGTGTATGACCGCCCCCATCGCCTCGATGGTGCCAGTCACCTTGTCGAAGTTTATGGAGTGTCCCTCGATGGTTATCTTGATGCTCTCGGTGTCTTTGTCGACCTCGTTGACCGAGCAGTTCACTCCAAGAACTCCCACGAGCTTCCCAAGCTTCCTGGAAAGCTCCACAATAGAAGGGGTATGAGGCTTCAGAACGTCGAGAACCAATCGTTTTATTTCGCTCACTATGTGTTCCCTGCCTATAGCCATAACACGGATGAGGGATTATAAGCTTTTTGGGCTGGTTATAATCTCACACCCAGACTCTGTTACGATGACCGTGTGCTCGGTTTGGGACACCATTCCACCGCCGCCGTCCCTGAGAATGGGATAGGTATACAGGGCTCCGAGTCTGACGAGCTTGCCGATCCTGTGCGAGGATTTGCTATCGAATTGCAGACACCAGCGCTCGGCGAAGGGCAATGTCCGGAAGCTTTCCTCAATCGAGCGGAGCAGGGTTGTCAGCGCTCTTTTCTTCAGATCCCTGGCGCGGAGAAGCCTGTAGATGTTCCCTCCCTTCTTGCCCGTGACCTTTCCCGCCCCGTTGGTGGCAAAGGGCTCGATCGCCAGAACGTCCCCTTCTTTCGCCGTGGCACTGTTGGTGTCCAGTACATTCGGGACGCTCTTTCCAGCATGCAGAGAGAACTGCCGCATGCTATGACCGGTGAGGTTCGAGATGGACTTGTACCCGACCGAGTCGACTGCCCTCTCGATGGCTCCCCCGATCATCCTCATCTGGACGTTGGGCTTGAGCAGCTCGATTGCCGTCTGGAGAGCGTGTTCGGAGGCTCGTATCAGGTCCGTCCAGTTCCGCGTGCCGACCTCCACAGTCATGGCCGTATCGCCGATGTACCCGTTAACGTGGACGCCCACATCAACCTTGACGATGTCCCCTCTGACGAAAACCTCCTTGGAGTTGTGATGTGGTGTGAAGTGTGCAGCCACGTCATTGACGGCGACGTTGACAGGGAACGCGGGGACGCCTCCCTTCTTCTTGATGAGTTCTTCCGTTTTCTCGGCCACCTCGAGGTAGGTCGATCCCTCCTTGACGAGACTAGCTCCGTAAGTCCTGGCCTCACCCGCAATCCTTCCTGCGGTGTGATAGGCCTCCAGAACCTCATCATCCATAGGACTCTATCCTCTCCCTCGGAATCGCGCCCACTCTTAATATCCTTATCTCATTCTGCGAGAGGTCCACTATCGTGGATGGAACTCCGAGCGGGGCCTTGCCTCCGTCCACGTAGTAGTCGACCTTGCTTCCGAGCTGGTCGATCGCCCCCTCGACCGACGTGGGATTCTCACCGCCGTGGAGATTTGCGCTTGTGGCTGTTATGGGGCCAAACTCCTCTGCGAGTTCCACGACAAGGGGCTGGAATGGAATCCTGATACCAATCGTATCGCCTCCGGAAATCAACTTGAAGGACATGGCTCTCCTCTTCTTGAGGACGAGGGTCAGCGGACCGGGCAGGAACTCATCGAAAAGTGTTCGGGCAAGTTCACCGACTTCTGCTATCCTCTCCACATCCTCCCACGTGCTCACAGCGATAGGGAGCGGGTCATTCCTTGGCCTACCTTTGAGACCATAGATCCTCTCGACGGCACTTCCGTTCTCGGGATCCCCGCCCAGACCGTAGAGGGTTTCTGTCGGAAAAACGACCAGCTTTCCTTCTTCCAACGCGAGTCGGACTAGCTCAAAGTCCTCATCCGCTAGCGTGTCTTCGGGTTTCTTGCACCTAAGCAGCTTCATCTACGTCCCTCAAACGAGTGTGTAAACCTTGATGCTCCTGTAGCTGGCTTGGATGTGCTTGTGGGCATTGCCCTGCACTACCGGACCGTGACCGGGATAGAGGTTCTCAACTGGAATCTCTGTGAGGCTCTTAACCGATCTCACCAGCTCCTGGAGGTTTCCAGTCGGGAAATCCCATCTTCCGACGCCTCCATACGCGAACACTGTGTCTCCGCACAAGAGAGATTTCGTGCCCTCCTCATAGAGGCATATGCTCCCCTTTGTATGGCCTGGTGTGTGTATGACCCTCAGCTCTTCTGTCCCGATCTCGATGACGTCGCCATATCCGATGGACTCCACCTCGAGCTTGTCCAGTTCCTTTCCGAACATCCGCGCTGCCGTCGTCACTTGGTCAGCTGACCTGAGAGAGGGTGCTTCATCTTCTGAGGCGTAGAGAGTTGCATCGCAGGCTTCTGAGAGGGCTTTAGCCCCTCCCACATGGTCGATGTGCCTGTGCGTGAGGATTATCCTGTCGATGTCCTTCGGATCGATGAACTCCGACAATGCGTTGACGCACTCCTCCGGCGAAAGGCCTGTGCCAGTGTCAATGAGAATTGATGTCCGAGACATCACCAGGTACATGTTCGCATCGTACCCTGGATCCGCAATGAGTCGCACTTCCATGAGGAGTCGCAATAGGGCAGGTTCGATATTTAGGATTTCCTCAGTCGGATACGCCGTTCCCGTCAACGAGGAAGACAGCTTCGCCCTCTGGAAGGTTTGGAGAGTCCACGAGCCTCGCGATGCGTTTTCCGCCTTTGCTCTTCCTGAGATACAATCTGAATGTGGCGGTGTGGCCGACGATGTGACCGCCAATCGGACGGGTCGGGTCCCCAAAGAATGCATCCGGCTTTGCCATGACCTGGTTCGTCACACAAATCACAGCGTTGAAGACATCTCCAAACCTCAGAAGACCGTGCATGTGCTTGTTGAGAAGCTGCTGCCTTTCGGCGAGAGCTCCCCTTCCTATGTACTCCGCCCTGAAATGCGCGGTCATAGAGTCGACCACGAGAAGCCTAGCGTTGTATTCCTTGGCAACCTCCATTGCCTTCTCTGCGAGAAGCATCTGGTGATGGGAATTGAAAGCCCGAGCAACGTGTATGCTTTTGAGCGTTTCGTCCGGATCCAGTTCCAGAGCGGTCGCCATTTGTGATATTCTCTCTGGCCTGAACGTGTTCTCGCTATCAATCCAAATCGTCCCGCCATCGAGTCCTCCTTGGTCGACTGGGAGGGTCACGTTCACCGCGAGCTGATGTGCGATCTGTGTCTTGCCGCTCCCGAATTCGCCAAAGAGCTCACTTATGGCCTGTGTCTCGAATCCGCCACCGAGAAGCTCGTTCAGGGCCTTCGCCCCCGATGTCAGTTTTCCTACAAACTTACGCTTCTCCAGCAGCGCCTCTCCTGTCTCGAATCCACCGATGTCCGCGGCCTCCCTGGCGGCCGCGATAATCTTCTGAGCCGTGCTCGCGCCAATCTCGGCGGCATCTGCGAGCGCCTGAGGTGCCGTAACAGCAATCGCCATGAGATCGGTGTATCCAGCGTCCTTCAGTTTGTCGGCGGTTGCAGGTCCTACTCCTGGCAACTCCTCGATATCTGTTGCGTTCATTCCTTCACCACCGTGGAGTTAATCCCGCCACGCCTTATAAGGCTATTTTTCGGAGATGAGTAAAACTGAAGTCTGAACCCCTCGAAATACGCCGAATTTGGCGGTGAAACGACAACTGTTTAAGACCCAATACAATCGCTCACCTGTGAAGAGAGTAAGCTTCGACAGGATCGCCGATGAATATGATAAGACCAGGGAGTTGCCAGAGGACGCGATGAACAGCGTCCTTGACGCCCTGTGCGAGGAAATGCCTGAGAGTTCGGGCATACTCGACGTTGGATCCGGAACCGCCAGATTCGCACTTCCACTATCAAGGAGGGGTTTTTCGGTTGTGGGCATCGACATATCTGAGGAGATGCTCGGGATCTCCAGATGCAAAGGGTTCGATCGCCTGGCAAGAGCGGACTCGTCATCCTTACCATTCAGAGACGCAGCATTCGACTTCGCCTTGGCGGTCCATGTCTTCCATCTCCTTGAGGACTGGACCCGCACGGTCGCGGAAATCAGGAGGGTCCTGAGAGATTCTCTTATGTCTGTCGTAATCGAGAACGAAACGAAATGGTTTGGTGAGACGTATCATGATTTGCTCAGAGAGCACGGGTACGACAAGGACCATCCAGGCGTAGGGGAGAAGGGTCTCGCCGAAAGGGTGAAACCCAGGTTAGTGAAGGAGGTGGCAAGTGTGACGCACCATCGAGCAGCTGATCGCGTCATAGACAGACTGGATGAAAGGTGCTTTTCGAGTCAATGGGAAGTCCCAGAGGAGCTGCACAGAGCCGTGATTGCGGAGATGAGGGAGAGGTGGTCCGGAGAGGAATTCGAAAACAGCTACGATGTCCTCGTCTACGCATGGGATGCAGGGCAACTGGATGAGTTGGTCACTGAAGCGCGCTAGTGCATCCTCTCGTCCACGTCTTCGGGCGCACCCGCAAAGGCGATGAGGGCCTCTTTCTCCATGAAGTGAAGGTCCGCGGGAATGATCAGGCAGTGAAGGGGCTCCCCAAGGTCCATGCCCAAGAGCTTGCCCACCCTATCGCATCTGGCTACCGCATCAGGAGAGCCCACCTCCGAGACGACGCACACGACCGTGTCCTCGATGAACGCCTTCTTCTGCTCTTTCCCTTCCATTTTCAAGAGGTAGTCCAGTGCCTCCTTCGCGCCCATCTCCCTGCCATCTTCGCCTATGTCCAGGAGGATCAGCGTGTGCAGCCCCATCATGCGGTTCTCGTGGATGACCTCGTACGGGCTCGTGGGGAAGAACTTCTCCTGCGGGAACGGGAGGCTCGTCGTCCTGCCGAACTTGTACGACTGAAGGCCGACCAGCCCAGCTGCGGCCGTCAGGATCGAGACGCCGTACACTATTCTCGTGGGTATCCCCATCTTCTTGGCCCTGAGCCTCAGGTCGACATGGGTCGTCGCGGTCATCGGATCGCCTCCGATGAGGAGCCCCACGCGCTTGGATTTGGCGGCCTCAAGAATGATGTCGCCCTTCTCGACGTCCTCCCGGCCGAGGACTCGGATCTCCTTGCCGATAAGGGATTCGATGCTTTCCCGAGTTGCGCCTATGAGCTTGGACGTGTAGAACTCTGCGAAGAGGGCATCGCACGAGCGGGCCTCCTCCATCCCGTTCACCGTTATGTCCTTCTCGTCGAAGAGCCCTAAGCCTATGAATATTATCACATTGGGTTAATGGTCTGTCTGGATGATAAAATCGAGGGTTGAGAAGGGTGAGGGGAATATATAAGGGAGGATGGAGCAATTATGGACTGGAGGATGTTCCGTTGAGGAAGAGCAAGAGAGTGTTGATGAGCTTTGCTTTTCGTGAGGGCATTCTGGTTGGATCGCTTGTGTTGATGTCCTTCATCTTTTTCTTGATCACGCTGATAATATACCTGGTGTGGAGCGGAGATGGTGGGAATGCGATATGCTTGTTGTTTTCGTTCTTGTGCAGCATCGTGATGGTCATTCTGGTAGCGATATCATCGCGTAGTGGAGGGAAGAGCGGTTAGCTCTCTTCTTTGGGAATTCACGTTGGAATTCCATTGGATAGATAATAAATAGAATCTCTCCCATGATATCGCCAGATGAGATCTCTGTTCTTGGTCGTCCCCAAGGCCAAAGGCGAGGCCATTCGCAAGAGCCTTCTGGAGATGGACGCTCTGGATAAGGACTTCAAGATTGAGTCCGATGTGAGGAGCGTTCTTATTCCGGTAACGAGAGAGATTGACATCGGCTTCGAGCTTATCGAGCGGGAGGGCAGG